>NZ_JAYRVJ010000226.1:0-3545 GCF_041918635.1 Promineifilum sp. (SeqCode) | reverse complement strand
TTCTCCCCGCTGGTCGCCCAACGGGGCATGGATCGCCTTCACGACCACCCCCGACGACTATGTGCATGACAGCGAACTCTACGTCATGTCCGTCAGTCCGGACGGAGCTGGTGGTCCGGCCCTGCGGCTAACCCAGGACGAAGCCATGACCTGGGGCGCGGTGTGGTCGCCTGACGGGACACGCCTCGCCTTCACCAGCGGTTGGATCGACGACGCAGAGGTTTACGTCCTCTCGCTGGCCGACCGCCGCCTGTCCCGCCTGACCAATAATAATCACTTTGACGGTTATCCCACCTGGTCACCCGACAGCGGGCGCATCGCCTTCAGCAGCGACCGCGACGGCAACTCCGAGATCTACATCATGGACGCCGATGGTAGCCACCAAACCCGGCTGACCACCGGCAGCGCGCCCGACGCCTATCCCGTCTGGTCGCCCGACGGTGGGCGCATCGCCTATGTCAGCGGCAATGACGCGATGGTCATGAGACCGGACGGCTCCGGCCAGCGGGTCGTGACCGTTGCGGCGTTCAAGGGCGCGGCTTCCGGGCTGGCCTGGTCACCCGATGGGACGCGTCTGGCCTATCAAGTGCAAATATGCCCCTTGCTGCGTATCGGCCCGCCGCCCTGCGCCCACTTCGTGCTGGTCACGGCTGCCGATGGTTCCGGCGGATACAAGCTGGACGAGGGCTTTACTCCTAAGTGGTCACTCACCGGTGATCGCGTGGTTTTGGTCAATGAGGCAAGGCTATTCTCTATCGCGGCCGCGGGCGGCGAGCCTGCCGCCTTAACCCACGGTCACGGGATCGACAACGGCGACCCCGCCTGGTCGCCCTACGGCCGGCTGGCCTTCAGCAGCAACCTGAACGGCGACTATGACATCCACATCATGCACGCCGACCGGGGCCAGGAGCGCCGCGCCCTGACCACCGGCCCGGCCAACGACTGGAACCCCACCTGGTCGCCCGACGGACAGCGCATCGTTTTCACAACCGACCGCGAGGGTAACTGGGAACTCTACACGATGAACGCCGATGGCAGCGGCCAGACCAACCTGACCCACACCTACGCCCCTGAAAACGACGCTGCCTTCTCGCCCGACGGCTCGCGCATCGCCTTCGCCCGCCAGGTGACCGGCAACTGGGATATCTACGTGATGAACGCCGACGGCTCCAGCGTGACGCGGCTGACCACTCACGCGGCCAACGACACCTACCCCACCTGGTCGGCCGACGGCGCGCGCCTTGCCTTCGCCACCAACCGCAACGGCGACGTCGAAATCTACGTCCTGACCCTCGCCGGCCCGCCGGGTAACGAGACGAACCTGAGCCGCTATCCGACGGCCGACGACATGGAACCGGCCTGGTCGCCCGACGGGACGACGATAGCCTTCACCCGCGCCACCAGCCCCGGCGGCGAAATGGAAGTCAACCCTGGAGTCTATCTCATGAACCCCGACGGCAGCGACCAGCGACTGCTGGAGTGGTGGGCGGACGATGACGCCCAACCCGCCTGGCAATCGCAGGTCGAGCTGGGGCCGGTGCGCGGCTGGATTCCGATCATCGGCCGTTGACCGTCTGTAAGGGCGGGTTTGAAACCCGCCCCTACAGGACAACCCAACCACGGTAGGGGCGCACCTACGTGTGCGCCCTGGGGCAGACACGTGTGCGCCCTGGGGCACTACTCGTGCGCCCTGGGGCAGACACGCAGGTCTGCCCCTACTGTTCATTCCCTGCCCACCAACCCTAAAGTCATACCTACAATCTATCTTTTGGCATATCTCCAATCCCCCCCTTGCCACTCCCAGCCGGGCCGCGGCTGGTGGTAGGATGTGGGTAATGAGAGCGCAGGTATGAGATTGAGGGGAGCAGAGGAGCAGGGACACCCCGCCCCTGCTCCCCTGCTCCCCCGCCCCCCTGCTCTCTAAGGAGAACCCATGTCCGACCCGATCATCCAACTGACCGGCATCCACGCCGCCTACCGCCACGGCCGGCAGCGCGTGACGGCCCTCGACGGCGTCGACCTGACTGTCGAGCACGGCGAGATCTTCGGCCTGCTTGGCCCCAACGGCGCGGGCAAGACGACGCTGCTATCCATCCTGGAGGGGCTGCTGCGCCCCGACCGCGGCCGCGTGACCCTCGACGGCATCGACGTGCTGGCCGCGCCGGCCGAGGCCAAGCGCCGTCTGGGCATCCAGTTGCAGCGCTCGGCGCTCATCGACGACCTCACCGTGGCTGAACTGGTGCATCTCTACTCATCGTTATACGAAGTGGAGATGTCGAAGGCGCAGGTGGATGAGCTACTCGCCCGCTTTGACCTGGCCGATAAGGTGCGCAGCTTCGCCCGCCGCCTCTCCGGCGGCCAGCAGCAGCGGCTCGCTCTGGCCCTGGCCGTCGCCAACGACCCGCCCATCGTCCTGCTCGACGAGCCGACCTCGGCCCTCGACCCGCGCGCCCGCCGCGCCATGTGGGACATCATCCGCCGCCTGCACACCGAGGGGCGCACCATCCTGCTGACGACGCATGCGATGGAGGAGGCCGAGGCGCTGTGCAGCCGGGTCGCCATCATCGACCGCGGCCAGATCGTGGCCTGCGACACCCCGGCGGCGCTCATCGACCAGATCGACGTGCGGCCGATTCTTAAGGCTGTGATCGAAGTGCCGCTGGATCGCGTCGCCCCCCTGCCCGGCGTCCGCGCCGCGCGCTACACCGGCCAGCACCTCGAGGTGGAGACGGCCGAGCCGCAAGTGACGCTGGCCGCCCTGCACCAACTGGCCGCCGAACACGGCCGCCGCGTCGGCGACGTCGCCATCCGGCCGCCGAATCTGGAGGATGTGTTTCTTAAGTTGACGGGGCGGAGCCTGGGTTAAAGAGCGGGGGTGCGGGGGTGCGGGGGTGCGGGGGTGCGGGGGTGCGGGGGTGCAGGGGTGAAAGACCACCGACCACCGACCGCCGACCACTGATCTACTGAATACTGCTTACTAAAACGGAGAACTCATGAACCGCTTCACCATCTTCACCAAAGCGCTCGCGCTCATCCACCTGCGCAACCGCTCGGTGCTATTCTGGAACCTGGTCTTCCCGGTGATTACGCTGCTCCTCTACGGAACCGTCTTCAGCGGCGAGGTGTTCGGCGGCACGGCGGCCGGCGACGGCTACATCGACTGGGTGCTGCCCGGCGTGCTGGTGTTCAACGCCCTGTCATTCGGCCTCATCAGCAGTTCGGCCATGATGCTGAGCATGCGCGAGAACGGCGTGTTGCGCCGGCTGCAGGCCACGCCCATGCCCGCCGGTCAGCTCGTCGGGGCGTACCTGCTGGTCAACGTGACCATCGTCCTGCTGCAAAGCGTGATCATCATCGCCGTGGCCAAGATCGTCTTCGGCGCGGCGGTGACGGTTGGCGGGCTACTGCTGGCCCTGCCCATGCTGCTGGTGGGCATCATCACCTTCGTCGCCCTGGGCCAGCTGGTCAGCGGCCTCGCGCCGACGCAGAACGTGGCCGTCATGGCCGGCCAGTTGGGCTACTTCGCCCTGCTGTTCGTGACGGAC
>NZ_JAYRVJ010000225.1:0-3527 GCF_041918635.1 Promineifilum sp. (SeqCode) | reverse complement strand
GACGTCGCTGGTGAACCTGTTGCCGCGCTTCTACGACTACCAGGGCAGCATCAAGCTCGACGGCGTGGAACTGCGCGACTACCCGCGCCGCTACCTGCGCGAGCAGATCGGCATCGTGTTGCAGGAGCCGTTCCTGTTCTCTAAGACGATCAAGGAGAACGTGACCTACGGCGTTCACCGGCCGGTCACTGATGAAGAGGTGTTCCGCGCCTGCGAGGCGGCGGCCATCCACGAGGTGATCGAGAGTTTCCCGAAAGGGTATGACACGGAAGTCGGCGAGAAGGGCGTGACGCTCTCCGGCGGGCAGAAGCAGCGGACGACGCTGGCCCGCACGTTGCTGAAGGACCCGGCCGTCCTGATCCTCGACGACGCCACGTCGTCGGTGGACACGGAGACCGAGGCGGCCATCCGCGACGCGCTGGAGGAACTGATCCCCGGCCGGACAACGTTCATCATCGCCCACCGCATCCAGACGGTGATGAGCGCCGACATGATCCTGGTGTTGGACAAGGGCCGCATCGTCCAGTGCGGCACGCACGACGAGCTGCTAGAGCAGCCGGGCACGTACCGGCGCATCTATGAGTTGCAGTCGCAGATCGAAGAAGAACTGCAAGAAGACCTGGCGTCGGTCGTGGGCGAACCGCTGCGGTCGAGCAATGGGCATGTGTAATCTCTGAAGACCTGACAGGTGGCGCGCGATGGCCGCCATCGCCCACCTGTCAGGTCTATGAGATGAGAGGCAGCAATGGAAGACGAATATTTCGAGGAAGAAGACTTCAATACCCGGTTCAGCGGCCGGACGGTGACGCGCATCCTGCAACAGGTCGTGCCCTACTGGAAGATGGTGATTGGCTTCCTGGGGCTGGTCGTGCTCATCACCCTGGCCGACTCCATCTTCACCTATTTCGGCAAGCAGTTGGTGGACAACGCCATCCTGCCCGGCGACAAGGTCGCGCTGCGCGCCATCCTGACGAACTGGGCGGCGCTATCGATCGCCTCGGCGGCGGTCGTCTTCGGCTTCATCTACATCACCGGCATACTGGGCGAGATGGTGCGCTACGATCTGCGGCGCAAGCTGTTCAACCACTTGCAGGAGTTGTCGTTCAGCTACTTCGACAAGACGCCCGTCGGCTGGATCATGTCGCGCGTCACGTCGGACACCGAGCGCATCGCCGACCTGGTGACGTGGGGCTTGCTGGACGTGACCTGGGGCATTACCAGCCTGATCGTGGCCGGCGTGTTCATGCTGGCGATTAACTGGCGGCTGGCGATGCTGGTCATGATCATCATCCCGATGCTGGTCATCGTCGCCTACTACTTCCGGCGGCGCATCCTGGTCGAGTTCCGCGAGGTGCGGCGCATCAACTCCAAGATCACCGGCGCCTACAACGAGAACATCACCGGCGTGCGCGTGACGAAGTCGCTGGCCCGCGAGGATCAGGACGTGCAGGAGTTCCAGAAGCTGACCGGGCTGATGTTCCGCGCCTCCTACCGGGCTAACTGGCTCTCGGCGCTGTTCCTGCCGGCGGTACAGTTCATCAGCGCCTTCGGCGTGGCCATGGTCGTCTGGTATGGCGGCGTGCTGGCCCTGAGCGGCGACACGACGGTCGGCCAGATTCAGGCCTTCATCGGCTACGTGACGTTCATGATCTGGCCGGTGCAGGAAATGGCGCGCGTCTTCGCCCAGATGCAGCAGTCCATCGCCAGCGGCGAGCGCGTCTTCTCGCTGCTCGACGCCGTGCCCGACGTGCGCGACAAGCCGGGGGCGCTGGAGACGGCCCACCTGGAGGGCGACATCCTGTTCGACGACGTGACCTTCTATTACGAGAAGGACAAGCCGGTGCTGACGAACTTCAACCTGCGCGTGCAGCCGGGCGAGACCATCGCCCTGGTCGGCCCGACGGGCGGCGGCAAGTCCACCATCGTCAACATGCTGTGCCGCTTCTACGAGCCGAAGCACGGCCGCATCCTGTTCGGCGAGCACGACTACACCGACCTGACGCAGCACGCCATCCAGAGCCGGATCGGCATGGTGCTCCAGACGCCGCACCTGTTCAGCGGGACGATCCGTGAGAACCTGCGCTACGGCCGGCTGGACGCGACCGACGATGAACTGGTCGAGGCGGCGCGGCTGGCCGGGGCGCACGACTTCATCGTGACGCTGGAGAACGGCTACGATGAGCAGGTGGGCGAGGGCGGCAGCAAGCTCTCCGTCGGGCAGAAGCAGTTGATCAGTCTGGCGCGGGCCATCCTGGCCGACCCCGACCTGTTCATCATGGACGAGGCGACCAGTTCGGTGGACACACTGACCGAGGCGCTCATCCAGCGCGGCATGGAGCAGATGATGGTCGGGCGGACGAGCTTCGTCATCGCCCACCGGCTGAGCACCATCAAGCGCGCCGACCGGATTCTGGTCATCGAGGGCGGCCAGATCGCCGAGCAGGGCACGCACGCCGAGTTGATCCGCGCCGGCGGCCACTACTACAACCTGTACACGCGGCAGTTCCGGCGGGAGCGGGAAGTGGCGCTCGGACTGTAGGGGCCAGGGGATAGGGACTAGGGGCTAGGGAAGCGCGTTCTTCCCTAGAACCTGGCCCCTGGAACCTGGCCCCTATTCTTGCGTCTTCGCACCCTTGCGCTAGATTCCCCGCATGATCCACTTCCAACTCTTCGCCGTCGAAGACGCCGGGCCGCGGGCGCTGCCCATCCCGCCCGGCGCGACGCAATTCACCGACCTCTACCGCGGCCTGCCGCTGGGCGTCTACACGGCGTTGCGCACTTTCGACCACAATAAGTTCCTCTACCTGGGCCGCCACCTGGCGCGGACGGAGCGCTCCATGGCCCTGCTGGGCTGGACGTACCGGCTCGACCGGGCGCGGCTGCTGCGGGCGCTGCACGGCGTCGTCACCGCCGCGCCCTGGCCGGAGATGCGCGTGCGCATCGACGTGCTGGCCGAGCCGGCCACCGCGCTGGGCACGAACAGCCGCGAGCTGATCGCCCTGCAACGCTTCACCCCGCCGCCGCCGGAACTGTACGAGACGGGCGTGGCCGTGGACTTCGCCGAGGGGCTGGCCCGCGAACGGCCGCTGGTCAAAACGGCCGACTTCGCGGAGCAGCGGCCGGTGGGCGGCGGCCTGCGCGCGCTAGAGGTGGGGGCCGGCGGCGCGCCGGCGACCGGCCAGCCACCGACCCCCGCCTACGAATACCTCCTCCTCAGCCCCGACGGCCTCATCCTGGAGGGCGCGGGCACGAACTTCTGGGGCGTGCGCGACGGCGTGGTCTACACCGCCGGGGAGGGTGTGTTGGAGGGCATCACGCGGGAGATTCTGATGCAACTCATTCCCGGCCTGGGCATTCCGTTGCGGCTGGAGGCGGTTGCGGTGGCCGACATTCCAGCGCTGGACGAGGCGGCGCTCAGCGGGTCGTCGCGGGCGTTCCTGCCGGTGGTCAGCATCGCCGGGCAGACGGTGGGCGACGGGCGGCCGGGGCCCCTCGCGCGCCGGATTCTGGTGGCCTACAACGCCTTT
>NZ_JAYRVJ010000224.1:0-7535 GCF_041918635.1 Promineifilum sp. (SeqCode) | reverse complement strand
TTGTGACGTTGAAACAGCGCGGCAATATGGAGACATCAAGAGCCGGCTGCATACGCGCGGGCGTCCCATACCGGACAACGACGTTTGGATTGCCGCCACGTCGGTGCAACACGAACTGGTGCTGGTAACGCGCGACGCCCGTTTCCGCGATATCCCCGAGCTGGAACTTGCAACCTGGTGAAGAAGCCCCCGCCCTCCTCGACCGTCTAGCCGCCCTCGAAGCCGGCGTCACTTACCGCGCCCCACCCCCCGACGGCCAGCCCCCCTTCCGCCATCAACCCGGCCATCTGCCCCTCCTCCTCTCCGCCCCCCACGGCGCCGCCCACCGCCGCGACGGCCGCTACAAACAAGAAGACGAATACACCTCCGCCTTCGCCCGCCTCCTGGCCGAGCGCACCGGCGCTCACGCCCTCTACGCCTGCGCCTGCTCCGACAGCGACCCCAACTGGGATCGGGACACCCCCTACAAGGCCGCCCTGCGTCAACTGGCCGCCGCCCACGACCTGCGCTTTATCCTCGACCTCCACGGCATGTCCGACCGCCACCGCTTCGGCCTCGCCGTCGGCACGATGTGCGGGGCCAGCTGCCCCGGCCGCCACGAGGCGCTCATCGTCGCCACCCTGACCGCCGCCGGCTTCACCCAGGCCACGGCCCACCAGGCGCGGGAGTACCCCGCCCTGCGCTGGGACCGCTTCGTCGTCAACCACAGCCGCTTCACCGGCGGCCTGACCAGCCACACCGTCACCCGCTTCGCCGCCGAGGAACTGGGCATCCATGCCGCGCAATTCGAGTTGTGCGCCAGCCTGCGCATCGTCGGCCGCGCCGACCCGGCCGGCATCGTCCAGACCGTGGCGGCGTTCGAGACCCTGATAGCTCAACTAGGGGCTAGAGGCTAGGGAAGAAAGGGGCCAGGGGCCAGGACAAGAACCTTCTTCCCTAGCCCCTAATCCCTAGCCCCTCTCTTCTACCCCTCAGAGGAAACGTGCGCTATCATTGCACCCGCAACGCCTTTTCTCAGAGGCGTCGCCTGAGGTGAATGTGAAACACAAATACCGTATTGGACTTCTGCTACTGCTCGCCGCCCTCCTCGCCGCCTGCGCGGCCCAACCCGGCGCCAACGACCTCCAGCGTATCCGCCTCCCCATGGGCTACATCGCCGACCCCCAATACGCCCCGCTCTACGTCGCCGTCGAGCGCGGCTACTTCGCCGCCGAAGGGCTGGAACTCGAATTCGACTACAGCTTCGAGACCGACGGCATCGCCCTCGTCGGCGCCGGCGAGCTACCCCTGGCCCTCGTCAGCGGCGAGCAGGCCATCCTGGCCCGCGCCCAGGGGCTGCCCGTCGTCTACGTCATGGAGTGGTTCGAGCGCTACCCCGTCGCCCTCGTCAGCAAGGCCGAGGCCGGCGTGATTGAGCCGGCCGACCTGGCCGGCCGCGTCGTCGGCGTGCCCGGCTTCTTCGGCGCGTCCTACGTCGGCCTCGTCGGCCTCCTCTCCGCCAACGGCCTGACTATCGAGGACATCGAGCCGGCCGAGATCGGCTTCAACCAGGTCGAATCGCTCCTCAGCGACCAGTCGGAGGTCGTCGTCGTCTACGTCAACAACGAGCCGGTGCAACTGCGCGACCAGGGCATCGCCATCAACATGCTGGAGGTGGCTGACTACGCCAATCTTGTCGCCAACGGCGTCATCACCAACGAAGACACCATCGCCCAGAATCCCGAGCTCGTGCGGGGCTTCGTGCGCGCCTTCCTGCGCGGCCTCCAGGACACCCTCGACGACCCCGCCGCCGCCTACGAGATCAGCAAGCAGTTCGTCGAGGGGCTGGACGACAGCCGCCGCGGCGTCCTCGACGCCTCCATCGAGCTATGGCGCGCCGACCCCCTCGGCCAGACCGACCCGGCCTCGTGGACGGAGACCCAGGAGCTGCTGCTCCAGATGGGCCTCCTCGACGCCCCCGTGCCCGACCTGGAGCAGATGTACACCAACGACTTCGTCGCCGGCGCGCAAGAGTAATGAATGGCTACGGATGCTCATGGATAAAACGGATGAAGAACGGACAGCAGATTTATCCGTTCTTCATCCGTTTTATCCGTCATAATCCGTAGCCACTCTCTTCCCATGGACGAACCCGACTTCCTCACCCTCCACCGCGTCGGCCTGGCCTTTGCCGACCGCGACGGCCAGGGCGACCACGTCCTGGCCGACATCTCGCTGACCATCCCGGCCGGCGCGTTCGTCGCCCTCGTCGGCCTGTCGGGCGTCGGCAAGTCCACCCTGCTGCGCGTCATCGGCGGCCTGCTGCGCCCTTCCTCCGGCGAAGTGCGGTTGATGGGCGTTGACCCCCGCGAGTCGACCGCCCCCATCGGCGTCGTCTTCCAGCGCGACAACCTCATGCCCTGGCGCACCGTCGCCGGCAACGTGCGCCTGCCCCTGGAGGTGCGATCCACTTCCGAAAGCGGGTTGCACCTGGAGCGGCCCGATCCCGTTGCCGAAGCCCTCGCCCTCGTCGGTCTGGCCGGCCAGGGCGACAGCTACCCCGCCCAACTCTCCGGCGGCATGGCCCAGCGCGTGGCCCTCGCTCGCGCCCTTGTCCACCGGCCGGCCCTCCTGCTGCTCGACGAGCCGTTCGGCGCGCTCGACGCCCTGACCCGCGAGCGCATGGCCCAGGAACTGCTGCGCCTCTGGCAGGCCAGCCCCGTGACGGTGCTGATGGTCACCCACAGCATCAACGAGGCCGTCCTGCTGGCCGACGAGGTGCTGGTCATGAACGGCCGCCCGGCGACCATCACCGACCGGCTGCTCATCGACCTGCCCCGGCCGCGCTCCCCCGAACTCCAGGCCACCGCCGACTTCCAGGCCTATGCCGCCGCCATCCGCGCCGCCATCGTAGGGGATAGGGGCTAGGGACTAGGGAAGAGCACTCTACCCTAGTCCCTAGCCCCTAACCGCCGCGACATGCTATACTGACAAAGGAGGTCATCATGTCCAACGAAGTCAAATCCAAACTACTCGATACAGCCAAGAGCGCCGCGCCCTGGCGCAAAGGCATCGCCTGGTGGGTCGTCCTCCTCGAAGGCGTCGCCCTGCTGGCCCTGGGGCTGGCGATGTTCTTCGCCAAGCAGACCACCCACCACATCCTCGGCTGGATCGTCGCTGTGGCCCTGACGGTCAGCGGCGCATTGAGCCTGTACCTGTCCCAAAAGACAACCCGGCGAGACGAAGTGCGCCTGTGGACGATGATCCACGGCGGGATCGGGCTGGCCGCCGGACTGCTCGTTATCCTGCTCCTCTTGTTCAACTCGTTTCTGGAAGGCCCCGGCCTGACCATCCTGGGCCTCGGCTGCCTGGCCTATGGCGGCGTGGGCCTCTACATGCTGCTCGACAAACAACTCGTCAGCCTGCGGCGTCTCTCCTGGGCGAGCACCCTCTTCTACCTCGCCATCGGCCTGCTCATTCTGCTACAGGGCTTGGGCGTTGGCGTGCTGGCTACCAAATTGCAACTGGTTAACCTGCTCATCGTCGTTGCCGGTGTCATCATCATCTTCTGGGGCCTGATCCTGCGCAACGAGGGCGCGCGATAGCGCCCGAATCCCCACCAATCGACTAACAGGAGTACTTATCGTGGACAACGTTCTTTGGGGTCTCGTCGTTCTGCTCTGCGGCATCTTTATCGCCGCCTATGGACACCAGTTGTTTCGCTTCGCCCTGGCCTTCATCGGCTTCGCCCTCGGCTTCTACCTGGTTATGTGGCTGGGCGGGGGGCTGGATACCGCGCTGCGTATCATTGTCGGCATCGTCGCCGGCGGCATCCTGGCGGCAACGCTCTATCTCCTGGTGAAGTCCGCTCTGTATATCGCCGGCGGCATCATGGGCCTGGTGCTCATGCTGGGCATCCTGGGGCTGTTCCGGCTGGGCGGGCTGGACTTGGGCATCTTCGGCAGCATCCTGGCCCTGGCCGCGGCCGGCCTGGGCGGCTTCTTCGGCCAGCGGTTGGGGCCTATCGTCACCATTCTCGCTACCAGCCTGGCCGGCGCCTACTTCGTCGTCCTCGGCCTGGGCGCGCTGTTCGGGCTGGGCCTGGAGACCGACAACCCGTCCGCCCTACTCGGCTCCGCCTTCCCCCTGGTGCTCTTCGCCACCGTCGCCGCCATCAGCGGCCTGGCCCAGCACCAGGCCTTCGCCCTCCGCCAGCGCTTCCTGCGCTAATTGTAACGCGGGATGGCATCCCGCCTCTTCGTTGCAGCGCGGGATGCCATCCCGCCTCTTCCTTGTCATACGGCGAAGAGGCGGGATGCCATCCCGCGCTACAAGCCGCGGCACACCCTACATCATGTCCTTGTACCTAAAGTACGTCCACGGCCACTCCCGCCAGTCGCGCACCAACCCGACCTTCACCGGATTGTTCAGCACGTACCACACAATACGCTGCCACTCTCCTTCATCGCGCACGACATGGTCGTAGCTCTCCGGCTGCCAGAAGACCCCCTCCCGGCCTAGGAGCTCATTGGCGGATGACGCGGTGTGCCGCTTGAGCGACTGCATGATGCGGCTCAGCCCGTAACACGCCCCGGTCTCGTCCACGAGCGGCGCAAAAACGGCATGGACATGGTTGGACATGATTGTGAAGCAGTCCAGTTCATACACCTTCTGGTCGCGGAACAGAAGCGCCTCGACCACGATGGAGGCAATACGTGGGTCTTTCAGCCAAGTGGGGCCACACGGCGATACATCCAGCGCCTCATCAAAGCGTCCGAACTGCCGTTTGCACTCCGTGTAGAGCGCTACTCTTCGGTCGCTCTCGGCCGCCATCTTGTCGATCTGTCCCTTCCGCTCCTTGGCCTCGGACCTCAGGCGGTCAATGACTTCAACCGGCAGCGATCCATGCAGACGGAAAGTAACAAAAAGCGTCACTTCCGGCGGCTGATAGTGGGGAAGGTAACGGTGGTAATAGGCGCGATAGGGGAGCGGGGTGGGCATAAAGCACTATACAGCCTGTAACGCGGGTTGGCAACCCGCCTCTTCCCTGTCACGCGGCGAAGAGGCGGGATACCATCCCGCGCTACAAGCCTTACTTCTCAGCCGGCGGCGGCGGTGTCGTCGTCTCCACCCGCTCCCGCCGCCGCAACCGGCGAATCAGCCAGATAATCAGCAGGAACGGCAGCAGGATCAGCGCCAGCACCGGCAGCACGAAGATGGCGAACCAGATGATCAGGTCGGCCAGCGTCTGCAGCGCGTTGATCAGCGCCTCCACCGCCCGCTTGGCTGCGCCCTGCGGCTGCCAGCCGGCCACCTCGATCGGCTGCGTCAGCTCGTCCGGCGTCACGTTCACCGTGATGGACGAAAAAGACGCCGACTGATCCAGGTATTGCATCCGCCCCTTGATGACGGCGATCTCCCCCTCCAACCGGCTCAACTCGCTGTTGACGGCCAGGGCGTCCTGAACCCGCGTGGCGTCATCCAGGAAGGTGCGCACCCGCGCCGCCGTCGCCTCCAGGTTCGTCAGCTGCGACGACAAGTCCACGTACTCCTCGGTCACGTCCTGGCCCGACGTGCTCAGGCTGCTCACCTCTACCGCCAGCCCGGCGATGGCGTCCAGCACGCTCTGGAACCCCTCGGACGGCACGCGAATCTGGATGTAGCCCGTCTTGGCCGTCTCGGTCGACTGGTAGACGTTGCTGCCGACGACCCAGCCGCCGCTGCTATTCGCCATCTCGGCGATGCGGGCCAGCGCCACTTCTGTGTCAGTAGCGACGATGGCCATGTCGGCCGTGCGGATGATCAGCCGCTCCTGTCCCGGCGCGACCTGGGCAGCGGTATCGGCCATCGGCGCTTCCATGGCCGCTTCCTCCGGCAGGGCCGCCATCTCCGGCGCGGCTGCGCCAGCCATGTCGCCCTCGGCCACGACCTCGCTGGACAACCTCGTGACCTCGACCATCTGGGCCGAGCCCCCACAGGCAGCCAGCAGCCCTGCTGCCACCAACACCAGCACTACAAGCACCACATTTCGGCGTTTCATCTCTTCACCCTTCCTGATTAAGAAGCATCCACAGATTTCGCAGATTATTGGTAATCCCTACGTATGAGACGCCCGATCTAAAGAGAAGGTTCCAAAGATAGGGGCTAGGGGCCAGGTTCTAGGGGCTAGGGAAGAACGCTTCATCCGGACAGCTTCTTCCCTAGCCCCTAACCCCTAGAACCTATCCCCTATAACCCATGCTCCAACCGCTCAATCAACCGCCGCGGCATCTTCAGCTCGCGCATCCGCCGCTGCGTCTCGGCCACGTCGTAGGCCACGCGGCGAAACTCCCACTGCAGCGTCTCATCATCCAGCAGCGCATAGGCCGCGCGCGGGTCGCCGTCGCGCGGCTGGCCCACGCCGCCGGGGTTGAGGATGAAGCGGTGCTGGTCCAGGCTGACCGCGTCGCCGTGGCCGACCGCGAAGTAGTTCAACTCGTTCGCCGCCTCGTCCAGCACGAAGAGCAGCGGCACATGCGAGTGGCCGACCAGGCAGTAGGGCGTGTCGAAATAGCCAAAGTTGTCCAGCGCCGTGGGCAAATCCAGGATGTACTCCCACACCGGGTGGCGCGGGCTGGCGTGGGCCAGCGTGAAGCGCTCCTCCACCCGCCGCGGCGCGAGCGACTCCAGGTACAGCCGGTTCTCCTCGCTCAGCACGCGCCGCGTCCAATAGACGGCATGCCGCGCCTCGCTGTTGAAATCCTCGGTGTCCAGCTTGCCCAATACCGCCCAATCGTGGTTGCCCGACAGCGCCAGCGGGTCGAGCGCCCGCAACCGCTCCACGCACTCGTTCGGGTTGGGGCCATAGCCCACCAGATCGCCCAGGAACCACACGCGCTCCCACTCCCCTTCGGCCGCGGCCAGCACCGCCTCCAGGGCCACCAGGTTGGCATGAACGTCGGAAATGACAAGAATACGCATAGCGTCGGCCTGCCCGCGGCGCTTTTCCCGCGGCAGGTGCGCATATCATACCATGAAGTATAATCCTGAGCGCATGGCGATTCTGGACGACCGCACCCTCGATTTTGTCAGCACCAGCGTGGCCCAGACCGAGCGGCTGGGCATCCGCCTGGGCGAGCTGCTAGAGCCGCGCGATGTGCTGTGTCTGTCGGGCGAGCTGGGCGCGGGCAAGACGACGCTGGCGCGGGGCATCGGCCGCGGTTGGGGAACCCCCTTGCGCGTCACCAGCCCCACCTTCGTCCTGGTCAACGAATACCCTCGCCCGCGCGACGGCGGCATCCTCTACCACGTCGATGGCTACCGCCTGGAGCGCGCCGGCGACGTCATGACCGCCGGGCTGGAGGACATCCTCGACGCCGAGGCAGTCGTCATGATCGAGTGGCCGGAGCACATCGCCGACCTGCTGCCGGCCGACCGCCTGTGGATCGCCATGGCCTATGACACCCCGACCCGCCGCCGGTTGCGCTTCAACGCCTCCGGCCCACGCTCGACGGTGTTGTTGGCGGATTTCCGCAAGAATGCGTTTGGGGTGTAGGGGCGCACCTATGTGTGCGCCC
>NZ_JAYRVJ010000223.1:0-4197 GCF_041918635.1 Promineifilum sp. (SeqCode) | reverse complement strand
GGACGAGATCATCGCCGTGGCCGAGTTCTATCAGGCGGTGGACGACCTGCGGGCCGACATCACCGCCGCCCAGCGGCGCAGTTGGCTGGTGGTGGGCCTGTCCATGCTGGGCATCTACCTGCTGCTGGTCGGCTTTGTCGGTCGGGCCAGCGACACCATTGACCGGCAGCGCGCCGCGCTGGGCGAGCAGGTGGAGCAGCTAACCAGCTTGCTGGCGCAGAACAGGCGGCTCAACGAGCGCGTGCGCCGGGCGGCGGCGCGCACGACCGCTCTGAATGAGCGCGTCCTGCGCCGCATCAGCGCCGAGTTGCACGACGGGCCGGTGCAGGACATCGGCCTGGCTCTATTGCGGCTGGATCACGTCATGGAGGGGGAAGGAGGCAACGGCCACACGGGAGTGGGCGGGCCGGCCGTGGCTACCGATCTGGAGGTCGTCCAAAGTTCCATGCAGCGGGCGCTGGGCGAGATTCGCGCCCTCTCGGCCGGGCTGGGCGTGCCGCAGTTGAGCGCGCTGACGCTGCCGGAGACGCTCGCGCGGGCGGTGCGCGTCCACGAGGCGCGCAGCGGGACGGCCGTGACTCTCGACCTGGACGGCACGCCGGAGCGGGCCTCCCTGCCGGTCAAGATCACCCTCTACCGGCTGGTGCAGGAGGCGCTGGTCAACGCCTACCGGCACGCGGGCGGCGTGGGGCAGCGGGTGGCGCTGTGCTACCACGCCGGGCAGCTGCACATCGAAGTGGCCGACGACGGGCCGGGCTTCCGCGATGGCGGCCCGGCTGAGTGGGACAAGCACCTCGGCCTGATCGGCATGCGCGAGCGCGTGGAGAGCCTGGGCGGCAACTTCCGCGTGGAGAGCGCGCCCGGCCAGGGTACACGCGTCATCGCCGACTTGACCGTGAGCGGCGAGGAGGAACGGCATGAGTGAGCCAATTCGCATTGTCCTAATCGACGATCACCCGCTCTTCCGCGAGGGGGTGGCCTACACGTTGCAGGCCCAGCCGGATATGGCCGTTGTGGCGCAGGGGGAGAACCTGGACGACGCCGCGCGGCTGGCGGCGGAGTGCGGGCCGGACGTGGTGCTGCTGGACCTGAACATCCCCGGCGGGGGCATCGCCGCGGCGCGGGCCATCGCTACCGCGCACCCGGCGATCAAGGTCATCATGCTGACCGCCTCGGTGGACGAGGACGATCTGGCTGCGGCCATGCAGGCCGGGGCGCGGGGCTACATCCTGAAGGGGGTGGCGGCGCGGGAACTGGTCGGCATTGTGCGTTCAGTGTGGGCAGGGGAGGGGTACGTCGCGCCGACGCTGGCGGCCAGCCTGCTATCGGGCGGGGCGCGCCGGGCGCAGCCGCCGGCCGACCCGCTGGCCGACCTGACTCCGCGCGAGCGCGAGATTCTGGATCAGGTCGCCGCCGGGCTGAGCAACAAGGAGGTCGCCGCCCAACTCCATCTCAGCGAGAAGACGGTCAAGCATTACATGACGATCATTATGGAGAAGTTGGGGGTTCGGAATCGGGTGGAGGCGGCGCTGTTGGCGAGACGGTAGTATCATGGCAGACCTCTGAGGTTTGCCGCAAACCTCAAAGGTCTATACCTGGAGGCAACCGATGAACGTGGAGGATCGTGACGACTACCGCGAGGGGCTATTCTGGCTGATAGGCGGCCTGGCTTTTGTGATGACAGGCATGGCGCAGTTCGGCGACTGGCACGGTATCCAGTCGTGGTTTTTCTACACGCTGGGGGTCGGGCTGTTCATCGTGACGGTGATCGTCGCGCCGCGAAAGACACTCGCCGCAAGCCGGCTGCGGCGTCTGTGGCTACCTCTCATCGTGGCTCTGGTCGTCAGTGTGGTCCTGGCCGCCGTCTCGGCCGAAGTGGGCTTTGTCAGCGTTTTCCCCCTTGTCCTGGGACTCATCTTAATCGGTTCGGGCCTATGGCTTACACTGCGGCGCGGCCCGAAGTAAGACGGTGCAGCAGAACACGCCCAATAGCCAACAAAAAACGGGGCCTTGCCCCGCTCCTTCACGCCTCGCGTTATCTTTAATCCGCCACGGCGAGCGTCGTCTCTCGCCGCACCTCCCGCTTCAACTCTTCCAGATGATCCGCCAGCGTCCCCAGCACGCCGTTGATGAAACGGGGGGCGCTGTCGCTGCCGTAGACCTTGGCCAACTCCACCGCCTCGTTGATGGCGACCTTGACCGGCGTCTCGTCCGTCACCAGGAATTCGTACATCGCGATGCGCAGGATGTTGCGGTCGATGACCGCCATCTGATCCAGCGGCCACTCCGGGGCGAAGCGGGCGATGAGCCGATCCATGTTCGTCTGGCTGGCGATGACCCCATGCACCAGCTTGGCGGCGAAGTCGGACCCGGCGTGCTCCATCGGACTCGCCTCCAGCCGCAACTCCAGCACCTCGTCCGGGTCGTGGTTGGCGATGTCGTATTCGTATAATGTTTCTAAGGTTACGCGACGGGCGCGACGCCTGGTCTTCATATGCTAATCGCTGCAAACCGCTCTTAGAAACTCGGTTTCTTCAAGAAACCGAGTTTCTAACCGGGAGGTCACACAACCTCCCCCTTGCCATAGTGCACGTCTTCCACAAACACGTTGACGGCATCGACCGGGATGCCCACCATCGTGTCAATCGCCTCGGTGACGGCCGTCTGGATCGTCCGGCTTGTCTCCAGCAGATTGACGTGTGGGGCCATTATAGCATAGATATTGAAGCGCACCTTGTTTTCCGACAAATCCAGCAAAACTCCGTCCTGGCGCAGGCCGCGCTGGAAGAGCCGGGCGATGTCGGCCGGCACCGGGACCAGCTGTTGCACGCCCTCGATGCCCTGGACGGCGTAGCGGGCGATGGTCACCAGCACTTCCGGGGCCACTTCGATGCGACCAAAGCTTTCATGTCTCTCGCTCATGTTCCGATCCCTCCGTCCACGCGCAGCACCTCGCCCGTGATGTAGGCGGCCCGGTCGGAGGCCAGGAAGGCGACGGCGTGGGCGATCTCTTGCGCCTCGCCCCACCGGCCGAGCGGGATGTAGGCGAGGGTCTGTTGCACCAGGTCTTCGGACAGGTCAGCCGTCAGGTCGGTCAGGACGAAGCCGGGGGCGACGACGTTGACCGTGATCTGCCGCGAGCCTAGCTCTTTGGCCAGCGACTTGGAGAAGCCGATGATGCCGGCCTTGCTGGCGGCGTAGTTGGTCTGGCCTGGCTGGCCGACGATGCCGGAGACGGACGAGATGTTGATGATCCGGCCGCCCTGCTTGCGCCGCAACATGGGGCGTGTCACGGCCTTGCAGCAGTTGAAGACGCTTTTCAGGTTGGTCGTCAGCACCACGTCCCACTGCTCCTCCTTCATGGACAGGAGCAGCGTGTCGCGGGTGGTGCCGGCGTTGTTGACGAGGATGTCTACGTGGCCGTAGGCCTCGATGGCGCGCTTGATCAGTCCCTCGGCGGCGGCCATATCGCTGACGTCGGCCTGGACGGCCAGCGCCGTCCCGCCGCGCTCGGTGATGGCCCCCACGACTTCCTCGGCCGCGGCGGCGTTGGCGTGGTAGTTGACGACGACCATGGCCTCCTCGGCGGCCAGCGTCTCGGCGATGGCCCGGCCAATGCCTCGTGACGCTCCGGTGACGACGGCGACTTTACCCTCTAGCAACATAGGCTAAGGCTCCCACAAAAACGGGAACAACGCAAAGACGCCAAGACGCAATGTCTTCTTCGCTTCTTTGCGGTGCTTGTTCATCCCTCGAACTTCACACGCCCGGCGACGCGGTCGATGCGCTTGACCAGCCCCAGCAGCACGTCCCCCGGCCCGACCTCCAGGTAGGCATCCACCCCTTGCCCGCTCAGATAGCGGATGGAGTCGGTCCAGGCCACGGGCGAGGTCAGTTGCGCCTTCAACTCGGCGCGGATGTCGTCGGGGGCGCAAACGGAGCGGGCGGTGACGTTGGCGACGACGGGGATGCGCGCCTGGGCCAGCAGGGTGGCATCTACGGCGGCGGCGAACTCCTCGGCCACGCTGCGCATGAGGGGCGAGTGCGCGGCGATGGAGATGGGCAGCCGCACGACCTTGCGCGCGCCCGCTTCGCTCAGCAGGGCCATCGCCCGCGCCAGAGCTGTCTCGTCGCCGGAGATGACGATCTGGCCGGGACAGTTGTCGTTGGCGACGCCGACGAAGCGCCCTGTCTCGG
>NZ_JAYRVJ010000222.1:0-5981 GCF_041918635.1 Promineifilum sp. (SeqCode) | reverse complement strand
GACCATCCTGATGCGCCCGTTCGACCCGCCGCGCGTGCTGGAGCTGATTGAGCGGGAGCGGGTGACCATTTTCGGCGCGGTTCCGACGATGTACCAGCTCATCGCCCAGGCCCCCAACTGGCCCGCGGCTGATCTCTCCTCGCTGCGCTTCTGCACGTCCGGCGGCGCGCCGCTGCCCGTGCCGCTGGTGGAACAGTACACCCGCGAGAAGGGCATCCGCTTCAAGCAGGGCTTTGGCATGACCGAGTTCGGGCCGGGCATCTTCGCTTTGGCCCCTGAGGACGCCATCCGCAAGGCCGGCAGCATCGGCCGGCCAAACTTCTACGTCGAGGCGCGGATCGTGGACGACCACAACCGCTTCCTGGGCGCGGACGAGGAAGGGGAGCTGGTGCTGAAGGGGCCGTCCTACTGCTCCGGCTACTTCGGCGACCCCGAAGCCAGCGCCGCGGCCGTGGACGAGCGCGGCTACTTCCACACCGGCGACATCGCCCGCTACGACGCCGAAGGCTACTTCTACATCGTTGACCGCAAGAAGGACATGTACATCAGCGGCGGCGAGAACGTCTACCCGGCCGAGATCGAGCGGGCGCTCTACGAGCATCCGGCGGTGCTGATGTGCGCGGTCATCGGCCTGCCCGACCCCAAGTGGGGCGAGGTCGGCCGGGCGTGCGTGGTGCTGAAGCCCGGTGCGACAGCCGGCGAGGCGGAGTTGCTGGCTTTCATGGCTGCCCGGCTGGCAAAGTTCAAAGTGCCCAGGAGCGTTGACATCCGCAACGCCCTGCCCATCTCGGCCGCCGGGAAGATACTCAAACGAGAACTGCGAGAAGAGGCAATTGAGAGTAAAGGTGATTGAAGAAATGCTCACGCAAAGCGCGCGAAGTTCGCAAAGAACGCCAAAAGATAATTTTAGCGGCCTTTGCGTTCTTAGCGCGCTTTGCGTGAGCTCTTGCTCTTAAGGAGAAACGAATGTCCACTATTCCAACCCTGCCCGGAATCACGTCCAAACTCATCCCGACCGCCCGCATCCGCAGCCACGTCCTCTTCAGCGGGCCTGACGACGGCGAGCCGGTGGTCTTCGTCCACGGCAACGCCTCTTCTTCGACTTTCTGGGAAGAAACGATGCTGGCCCTGCCGCCCCGCTTCCGCGCCATCGCCCCCGACCTGCGCGGCTACGGCGACACGGAGGACTTGCTCGTCGACGCCACGCGCGGCGCGCGCGATTGGAGCGACGACTTGAAGGCGCTGTCGGATGAGTTGGGCGACCGGCCGGCGCATCTGATCGGCTGGTCGCTGGGGGCCGCGCCCATTCTCCAGTTCGCGCTGGATCACCCGCAGTTGGTGCGTTCCCTCATCCTGGTCAACCCGATCAGCCCCTACGGCTTCGGCGGGACGAAGGGCGCGGACGGCCAGCCCTGCTACGACGACTTCGCCGGCTCGGGCGGCGGCAGCGTCAACCCGGAATTCGTGCGCCGCATGCAGATCGGCGACCGCAGCGCCGACGACGCCAACAGCCCGCGCAACGTCATCAACAGCTTCTACTACAAGCCGCCCTTCCGCGCCGCCCGCGAGGAGGAGTTCCTCACTTCGCTGCTGCTGGAAAAGACCGGCTCCGACCGCTATCCCGGCGACCTGACCCCCTCCGCCAACTGGCCTAACGTCGCGCCGGGCGTCCTGGGGCCGATCAACGCCGGCTGCCCCAAGTATCTGAACCTGAGCGGCATCGCCGACATGCCCCACAAGCCGCCCATCCTGTGGCTTCGCGGCGACAGCGACCAGATCGTGTCCGACATGTCGCTGTTCGACTTCGGCACGTTGGGCCAGTTGGGCGCGGTTCCCGGCTGGCCGGGCGCGGACGTGTTCCCGCCGCAGCCAATGGTGTCGCAGACGCGGGCCGTCCTCGACCGGTACGCGGCCAATGGCGGCGCGTACCGCGAGGTCGTCATCGCCGACGCCGGCCATAGCCCGCACATCGAGCAGCCGGAGGCGTTCCGGCAGGCGCTGATCGAGTTTCTGCAGGAGAAGAAGTAATCCGCAGATTGCGTAGATTAAGCAGATTTAAAGAGGCTCACGCGAAGAGCGCTAAGGACGCAAAGCGCGCAAAGGTTTCTGTTTAGCGTTCTTGGGTTTCCCTTTGCGTTCTTTGCGTGAGCTCTTCCCCCACACATGGACTGTCTGGAAGCGCTGACGGGCCGCAGGGGTGTCCTGCGCTACGATCCGCGCCCGGTGGCGCGGGCGGAGATCGAGGCCGTCCTGGCCGCGGCCATCGCCGCGCCCAGCCCGGCCAACCTCCAGCCCTGGGCCTTCGTCGTCGTCACCCAACCGGAGTTGACCCGCCCGCTGGCGCGCTACCTGCTGGACGTACAGGACGAGAAGGTCTTTCAGGCGTTCCTCGGCCTGCGGCCGGAGGAGACAGAGCGTTACCTGGGCCTCTACGAGCAGTTCGAGGCCGCGCCCTGCTTCATCGTCGTCTGCCTGGAACCGAAGGCCCAGTTCGCCCTGGTTGAGCATGAGGCCGTCCTGCGCGACTGGTCGCTGATGTGCCTGGGCGCGGCGACGGGCAACCTGATGGCCGCCGCCCACGCCCGCGGCCTGGGTACGCGCTGGTTTGGCGGCTTTGTCCTGGATGACGGCGGGCGGATGCTCAAGGAGTGGCTGGGCATCCCGGTCGAGGTGGAGATCGCCGCTGTGACGCCGCTGGGCTACCCGGCCGACGCGACGCCCATCCGGCCGCGCGTTCCGCAGACCCGCGAAGAGCTGGCCGCCTTCCGCCGGAGCGATCAGCCGGCGCTGGCCCGGCTGCTCAAGGGGAAGTTGCCGGTGGAAGAGGTCGTTCACTTTGAGCGTTGGAACGGAGGGAGCCTCCATGTACACCTTTGACTGGTTAGCCAAGCAAGCCGACCTCCGCCCGCACCAAACCGCGTTGGTTGACGCGGCCACGGGCCGGCGGTTCACCTACCCGGAATTCCACCTGCGCGCTAGCCGCTTCGCCGAGTTCGTGCAGCGTGAGTGGCGGCTGGCTCCCGGCGAGCGGGTGGCCTTGCTGGCCCCCAACTCGTCCGACTACTTCGAGATTCTGTGGGGCTGCGCCAAGGCCGAGGTCATCCTGGTCTGCCTCAACTGGCGGCTGGCCGTGCCGGAACTGGAGTTCATCATGCGCGACGCCACGCCCACGGCGCTCATCTACGACCCGGCCTTCAAGGATGCCGCCCAGGCGTTGAAGGCGCGCTTCGGCCTGTCGCGCGTCGCGGCGCTGGGCGAGCCGCAGCCCGGCGAGATCGCCTACGAGAGCGCCCTGGCCGGGGCGTCGGGCCGGCCGGTTGTCATGCGCCCGCGCGGCCTGGACGAGAACTGGCACCTGCTCTACACCGCCGGCACGACGGGCAAGCCCAAGGGCGTGCTCCAGACCTTCGGCATGGTGCTCTACAACGCGCTCAATATTGGCTTGCCCAGCGACCTGACCTCCGAGGACGTGACGCTCAACCTGCTGCCCTGCTTCCACACCG
Source organism: Promineifilum sp. (SeqCode) (assembly GCF_041918635.1). Taxonomy (NCBI): domain Bacteria; kingdom Bacillati; phylum Chloroflexota; class Ardenticatenia; order Promineifilales (SeqCode); family Promineifilaceae (SeqCode); genus Promineifilum (SeqCode); species Promineifilum sp. (SeqCode). Next base: position 2,478 of record NZ_JAYRVJ010000222.1, on the reverse strand, counting down.
GCGGGCTGAACCTCTATACCAACCCGACCTTCCACGTGGGCGGCACGGCCATCGTCCAGAAGTCGTTCGAGCCGGCCGAGACGTTGCGCCTTCTGGCCGAGGAGGCGACGGCCTTCTTCGGCGTCTCGGCCGTCTACCTGTTCCTGAGCCAGCACCCCGACTTCGAGCGGACAGAGTTCAAGCGGATGCGCTGCTGGTCGGCCGGCGGCGCGCCCATCCCCACCAGCCTGCTCCAGCGCTACCTGGATCGCGGCATCGAGATCCGCTTCGGCTTTGGCATGACCGAGACGGGGCCGACCGTTTTCCTGATCGAGAAGGACTACCCCCGGTCGAAGTTAGGCTCGGTCGGCAAGCCGCAACTGCACGTGGACGTGCGCATCGTCGATCGGCAGGGGCAAGACGTGCCGGCCGGCGAGCGCGGCGAACTGCTGATCAAGGGGCCGGGCGTCACGCCCGGCTACTGGCAACTGCCGGAGGTGACGGCCGAGTCCATCGTGGACGGCTGGTTGCACTCCGGCGACGTGGCGATGTGCGACGGGGACGGCTACTACTACATCGTGGATCGCTGGAAGGACATGTTCATCTCCGGCGGCGAGAACGTCTACCCGGCCGAGGTGGAGAACGTCATCTACCAGCTGCCCCAGGTGGCTGAGGCGGCGGTCATCGGCGTGCCGGATGAGAAGTGGGGCGAGGTCGGCCGGGCCTTCGTCGTCGTCAAGCCCGGGCAGACGCTCGATGAGGCCGAGATTATCGAACACTGCCGCCAGAACATCGCCCGCTATAAAGTACCCCGCTCGGTGGCCTTCATCGCGCAACTGCCGCGCAACCCGGCGGGGAAGGTGGTGAAAGGAGAATTGCGGGCGCTGGTGAGTAGTAAGAAGTGAGCAGTAAGAAGTGGTCAGTGGCCGATCACTGACCACTGACCACTCTTCAGACCTATGAATAGCGAGCTGCCCACCCGTCGTTCCCGCATTTTCACGCAGGAACAATTCAACCGCTTCGCCGCGCTGAGCGGCGACGACAACCCCATTCACGTGGACCCGGTCTTCTCCGCGCGCACGAAGTTCGGCCGGACGGTGGCCCACGGCATGTTCCTCTACGCCAACCTCTGCCAGGTCATGGGTGAGGTCGCGCCGGGGGCCTTGCCGCTGGCGCAGGAACTCCTGTTCCCCGCGCCCACCTTCGCCGGCGAACCGGTCGAACTCCAGGTCGCCGCCGAGCAACCCGCCCCCGACGCTCGTAGTCAGGCGATTCATCGCCGTTCCGCGGCTCTACTCAGCCTCAAAACCGACGTAATGAAAGCCGGCGGCGCATTCACCTGCCAGGGTCACGCCCTCCTGCAACTCGACCGTAGCGCGGGATTCTTATCCTGCGACGCTACCCCGCCGCCGCCCCCCTCTGTCACAACCTGGAAGGGCCTATCCACCGGCCAATCGGCCACCCTCATCCGCGCCTTCACCGACTCCGACCTGCGCGACTACCTCGACCTGCTCGGCGACGCCAACCCTCTCTACACCGACCCGGCCGTCGCCGCCGCGTGGGGGCTGCCGGGCGTTCCCCTGCCGGGGCCGCTGCTGGGCGCGCTGTTCTCCTGCCTGCTGGGCACGCAACTGCCGGGGCCGGGCACGAACTGGCTGAAGCAGCGCTTCGCCTTCATGGCAGCGGCCCATCCCGGCGAGACGCTGGAGGCCCGCGTGCAAATCGTTCGCATCCGGCCGGAGAAAGAGTTGGTGAACCTGCGCACCTGGATCACCGCTGGTAGTCAGGCGATTGATCGCCGTTCCATCTGCGACGGCGAGGCGCTGGTGTGGATCAGCGATCTCGCCGCCAGCCAATAGGAGGAGCCATGCCAACCATTCAAGCCAACGGCACGACGCTTTACTACGAACTCCACGGCCCAGCCGGCGCGCCGCTGCTGGTGCTCAACAACGGCATCCTCATGAACGCCGCGGCCTCCTGGGCCTTCCAGACCCCGGCGCTGAGCCGCCATTACCGGCTGCTGCAATACGACTGTCGCGGCCAGGGGCAGTCGGAGCACCCCGACGGCCCGTACACGATGGAACTGCACGCCGCCGACCTGGCCGCGCTGCTGGACGCCCTGGGTGTGGAGCGCGCCCCCGTCCACATCGCCGGCATCTCCTACGGCGGCGAGGTGGCCCAGGCGTTCGCGCTGGCTTACCCGGAGCGGACGCGCAGCCTGATCCTGTGCGACACCGTCAGCGAGGTCGGCCCGGAACTGCGGGCGACGGCCCTGGCCTGGCTGGACGCGGCGCGGCGCGCCGACGCCGAGAGCTTCTTCAACGCCACCGTGCCGTGGAACTTCTCGCCCGCCTTCATTCGCGATCACCCGGCGCTGCTGGCCGACGCGCGCCGGCGCTACGAACTGCTCGACTTCCCGGCCGTGGCCCGGCTGTGCGAATGCTTCCTCGAAGTGGATTTCACCGCCCGGCTGGGCGAGATCGCCGCGCCGGCCTGCAT
>NZ_JAYRVJ010000221.1:0-21623 GCF_041918635.1 Promineifilum sp. (SeqCode) | reverse complement strand
CTGCGGCCAGCTCAGCAGTTCGGGGCGCAACAGGGGCGCTGTCATGTCGAGCATCTGTTGCCAGGCGAGCGGGTCGCCATAGAGCCGATAGTTGCGCCAGAACCACCAGCCGCCGACGAGCGCCGCCGTCGCCCCGGCCAGAACGCCGCCCAGCACTGGCCGCCAGGAGCGCCCCCGCCAGGCCTGGGCAAGCAGGGCCACGCCGATAACCAGGCCCAGGGTCGCGCCGGTCAGCTTGGCGAGGGCGGCCAGGCCCCATAGCACACCCAACAAGACGTACCAGGCCCAAGAGAGCGTCCCCCCGCCCTGTGGGAGGGGTTGGGGGAGGGTCTTCTCTCCTGCCCGCGGGAGGGGTTGGGGGAGGGTCTTCTCTCCTGCCCGCGGGAGGGGCTGGGGGAGGGCGCGGGGTAGGGCCGCGGAACGGCGATGAATCGCCTGACTACGAACGAGGAGCCAGAGGACGACGCTGGCGAGGGCGATGACGAGGTTATCGTTATTGATCGCGCTGCTGATGAAGATGAACTGCGGGTTGAAGGCAACGAGGGCGGCGGCGACCAGGGCGTAGCCGGGGATGATATGCCGGGCGATGGCGTAGGCGCACCAGATCGTGACCGCACCTAACAGCGATGAGATGAAGCGGGCCAGATGCATCGCCAAAGTCGTCCCCTGGTAGGGGAAGCGCTCGGCCGCGCTGTGGTAGTGGGCGACGCGCGACATGCCCGCCTGCCAATCAGCGCTCAGCGGCGCGACCGTCGCCAGGTCAGAGCGGTCGATGGGCGCGACGGCCGCGGCGATCAGGGCGTAGTAGAGGGGCGGCTGCCACAACTCGCCGACCAGGCCCCTATCTTCAACCATGTGCGGCAGCCCCTGCCCGTCGGCCAGCCAACTCGCGTAACTGAAGTGATCCCGCTCATCCGGCGCCTCAAAGATGGGCGCGGCGATGTTGTAGGCCACACACAGGGCCATGAAAATCGCCAACAGCGCCGCAAGCCGCGCTGTTGGCGACGCGAGCGTGTAGCGAGAAGTCGGAACAGCCATGAATCGCCTGACTCCGGGCATGAGGCTCAGGTAGCGGCCGTGGCCGGGGCGATAATGGGGCTGTCGAATTGGCGCAGCACCGGATACTTCCAGGCGATCAGCAGCGTCAGCAGGACTGTGACGATGCCGCCGCTGATAATGGCGAAGGGCACGCCGAACGCCGCGGCCACCAGCCCCGCCTCCAGTTCACCCAATTGCGGCCCGCCCATGAAAAAGACCATGTTGACGCTGGTCATCCGGCCGCGCAACTCGTCCGGCGTCATGAGCTGGCGCAATGTGCCGCGAATGACGGTCGAGACGGTGTCGGACGCGCCGGTCAGCGCCAGGAAGACGAAAGCCAGCGCCACCGAGGCCGTCAGACCAAACAGGGCCGTGGCCGCGCCGTAGATCACGACACAGGCCAGCAGCACCACTCCCTGCCGCTTCATGTTGCCATAGAGGGCGACGACGCTGCCGGCGATGATCGAGCCGATGGGCGCGGCGGCCGACAGCCAGCCGTAGCCGACCGGCCCCAGTCCCAGAATGTCGCCGGCGACGATGGGCAGCATCGTCCGCGCCGAACTGAAGAACGTCGCCAGGAAGTCGAGCATCATCGTGCTCCAGATCATCGGCGTGCGGAAGGTGAAACGCAGCCCTTCCAGCAGGGCGCGGAAGCCCAGGCCGGCGGCCGAGACGGCCGCCGCGCCGCGATAGGTCAGCAAGGTCAGCGACAGCACCACGGCCAGGAACGACAGGGCGTTGATCAGGTAAACCCACTCCACCCCGGCGTAGGCCAGCACGATGCCGCCCAGCGCCGGGCCGACGACGGACGCGCCGGTGAACATCAGCGTGTTCAGCGTGACGGCGTTGGTGAACGCCTCCTTCGACACCAGATGGGGCACGAGTGACTGGCGCGATGGCTGCTCGAAGGCGGCCACGCCGGCCAGCGTCGCCGTCAGGAAGTAGATCCACGGCACGGTGATCCGGTCGGTCAGCGTCAGCAACGCCAGCACCCCGGCAAAGACGGTCGAGGCGATCTGCGTCCATTGCAAGAGCGTGCGCCGGTTGCGCGTGTCGGCCAGCAGCCCACCGGCCAGCGCGAACAGGATGATGGGGATGACGCGCACCAGGCCCAGCGTGCCCAACCCCAGCGCCTCCGCGCCCAGGTCGATGGAGCGGCCGAGGAAGTCGATGGTGTAGGTCCGGCCGCGCAACAGTTCGAAGACGTGCCAGTTGATGGCCGTGAACTGCATCTGCGAGCCGATGGTGGACACAAACAGGCCGAACCACATCAGCCGGTAGTCACGAAAGTGGAGCGCGGGCAGCCGCTCCCAGATAGACTGCGTTTTCGATTGTGAGGTCATGGATGGATCGATACCAGAATGAGTTCGGGGATGGGATGGGGCCGCGGGCGGGCCGCGCCCCCATCGGAGTTAAGCGCAATTGGACGTCAGGATTGGCCCTCTTTGGCGCGCGGCGAGCCGTAGAGCCACCAGTAGTCCGCGCGCGGGTAGGCGGGCGTCCACGCTTCCGGCCAGACGAACGGCCCCGGCTGCCAGCGCCCTTGCAGGCGCGTGTCCAGCAGGGCCAGGTGTTGGGTCGGGCGCGTCTCCGTCCGGTAAGGAGGCAGGCTCAGCCGGTCGAGCAGGGCATGAATCATGGCCCGCGTCTCGACGGCCGTGTCGTAGTTGCTGGTGCGGTCGAACGTGCCGCGGTCGATGTCCTTGAGGTACTCTTCCCACTGCCGCAGCCGGGCCTCCAGCTCGTGGTGGGCCTTGGCCTCGAAACGGACGACCCGGTCGGCCAGGGCCTGGTTGAACTGGAAGACGGCCGCGTCCACCTGCGTGCGCTGCTCCGACGTCAGCAGGTCGGGCAGCGCCAGCAGGCGGTGCTCGCGCAGCAGATAGCCGCCCAGCGTCAGCATCGGCAGCCCACCGCGACCCAGCGGCCAGAAGAGGATCTCGCTGTCGAGATACTCGCCCATCTGGCCCGCCATGGCGACCAGGACGGCCACGTCCTGCGCCAATCGTTCGTTCCCATCGTGCATGGGGACCTCCACTTGTAGAATTCAGGCTTACGATATAATAGACTCCAGCCTGGGCAGCGTCAAACGTTCTCAGCCTCGGCTATGGAAGGAGAAATAGCTACGGATTACGACCGATAAGACGGATGGAATAAATAGCTTCAGTCCGTTCTTGATTCGTATCATCCGCAGCATTTCTTCAGGGACGACGCTTATGAAACAGATGAGACGCGCCGCGATCTATAAGCTGGCCGCGGCCGCGCACGAGATGGAGCTGGACGTGATGACCGGCGTCCTGCGGCGCGACGAAAATGGCCGGTGGCGGATCGGCGACTACGACCTGTCCGCCTGGGTCGAGGCCCACAGCGGCGAGGAGATGGCCGTGGTGCTGGCCTCGCTGGACGACGATCGCGACGTGGAAGTGCGCACCTGCCGCACCTGCGGCCGCGACTACACCGACGTGGAGTGCCCCTACTGCCGCGCCAATCGCATCCGTCTACGCGGCCATGCCTGATCGCGCACATACCCTTCCTCACGCAGCCTGTCTAGCTATGCACAACAGAACATGCTATCGCCGCTTCACCCTGACCATCGCCCTCCTGCTCGCGTTGCTGGCCGCCGGCCTATCCGGGGCCGCCGCACAGAGCCAGGCCACACGACTGACCGAGTTGGCCGTCGAGTTGTGGCCCGACTACGACCGCCCGTCCATGCTGGTGCTGCTGTCCGGCCGCCTGCCGGCCGACGCCGCGCTGCCGGCGACGCTGTCCATCCCCGTGCCGGCCGGCGCCGAGATTCACGCCGTGGCCCGCTTCAACGAGGCCAACGCGCTGATCTCCGACGTTACCTATGACGTCGAGAACGGCCTCCTGACGCTGACCACGCCGAGCGACAGTTTCCGGGTGGAGTACTACGCCCCCTACGAGGCGGACGGCAATACTTACACCTACCGCTTCGAGTGGACATCGGACCTGGCCGTGGACAGCCTGGCGACCGTCGTACAGCAACCGCTGGCGGCCACCGACATCCGCATCACGCCGCAACCGGCCAGCAGCGGCGTCGAGCGCGGCGACGGCCTGACTTACCACACGCTGGCTCCGCGGCCGGTCGGCGCGGGCGAACCTTTCGTCGTGGAGGTCTCCTACACCGTCGAAGCGCCGGTGCTTTCCGCGCCCTCGCAATCGCTGCCTGAGTCGAGCGGCAGCCCCGCGCCGGCCACCGACTCGGCGGGCGGCGCGGTGGGCTACGGGATCAGCCCGTGGTGGCTGGCGCTGGGCGCGCTGGTGGTGGCCGCGCTGATCGGCGGGGCGTGGTATCTGGGCCGCCGCCAGGGAACCGCTACGCGCCGCCGCAAACCGCAACCCAATCGTCCGCCCAAGCAAAATAGCAAGGCCGCCCCCGCCGCGGCCAGGTATTGTCACAACTGCGGCCAGCCGGCGCAGGCTGGCGACGTTTTCTGCCGCGCCTGCGGCACGCCGCTCAAGAAGGAGTGAGTCAGACCTGACAGGTTTTCTGACATCGGGAGGAACCATCATGGAAGCTTCGTCTTCACGTCCGTCGCGCTGGCTGTGGCCGGCGCTGCTGTTGCTCATTCTGGCCGCCGCCTTGGCGGGCCGCAACGCCCAGACCACTTCCGCGCGGGAGGGGACGGCCCCGACTGCCAACACCGCCTACCTGCCCACCATCCGCACCGAGGCGGGGCCGCAACTGGCGTTCGAGCCCTTCGTGCGCGGCCTGCCCATCATTCTCGACGACGCGGACAATCCCATGGTCTTCGACACCATCACCGACATCACCCACGCCGGCGACCAGCGGCTCTTCGTCGCCGTCCGCCAGGGCTTTGTGTTCATCGTCAACCCGAACGGCTCGGTCAACCCGCACCCTTTTCTGGATTTGGAGAATGAGGTAACCCACGGTGACAACTGGGAGCAGGGTTTCCTGGGTCTGGCATTCCATCCCGACTATCCGGCCGCGCCCTACGTGTACGTCACCTACACCACGAGCCGGCTGCTGGTCGTCGCCCGCCTGACCGTCGATCAAGGCAGCCCCAACCAGGTCGACCCAACCAGCCTGCGCCGGATAATCGCCATCGACAAGCCGGAGGACTCCTTGGGCTTCAGCCCTGTCCACAACGGCGGCGATTTGGCCTTTGGGCCGGACGGCTATCTCTACATCCCCCTTGGGGATGGCGGCCCCGACCCCTATGACCCGCGCGGCGTACCCGGCGACCCGAACAACAATGCCCAACGGCGCAAGAGCTTACTCGGCTCTATCCTGCGCATTGACCCCAACCCGGCGCGCGGCCTGCGTGTTGATTGCGGCCTCAGGCCCGACAGCCCGCTGTACTCCATCCCGCCGGATAACCCGTGGCTGGGCGACAGCGGCTGCGACGAATTGTGGGCCAAGGGGCTGCGCAACCCGTGGCGAGTGGCTATCGACTCGCTGACCGGCGATCTCTTCATCGCCGACGTGGGGGAGTGGCTGCGCGAGGAAGTGTCCTTCTATCCCGGCAGCGGGCCGGGCGGGGCCAACTTCGGCTGGCACTGCTACGAGGGCACGGTCGATTACACGGCTGTCCACAACAGCCTGGCCGCGGACTGCGAGAACGCCGGCCCGTTCACGCCGCCCATCTACGAGTACGACCATAGCGGCGGCGGCTGCTCGGTCATCGGCGGCGTAGTCTATCGCGGCCAGAAGTACCCGACACTCTACGGGCGCTACTTCTTCGGCGACTTCTGCACCCGCCAGTACCGGACGATCGTCCGCCAGGGCAACCAGTGGAAGACCGAGGCGGCCGGCACGTCGCCCACATCCATCACCACCTTCGGCGTGGACGTTAATGGCGAGCTATACGCCGGCGACTTCCAGTTGGCCGGCGCGCCTGTTATCCTCTACAAGGTGATCGTCCGCTAGGTGTCATTCAATGGTCAGCCGGCCCACCGGATAGGTGTCGGTGGGCTGGCGCTGACCGTCCACGACAACCGGCCGGCGCTCGCCGCTGTCGAAGTCGTAGAGGCCAAACTGGATGGGGTAGTCGCCGGGCGGCAGATCGGCCGGCAGGGCGAGCGCGACCGTCTCCTCGAACACTTCGCTCGCCGCCCACAGACGGGCGGGATACTCGCCGGCCATCACCGGACCGTCGCTCTGGGCCAGCGGCGGCTGCGTCGGGTTGCCCAGGTGAACGAAGACGTGCAGCAGCGCGGGGCCGGGCGGGGCGGCGACCTGCCAGCGCAGGCGCACCTCGACGGTCTCGCCGGGGGCGGCCGTCGCCGTCGAGAGTTCCGCGCCGGCCAACTCGATACTCTCACCCAGCGTTGCCAGCGGCGCGGTCGCGGGCGGCCACGCCGCCGGCACGATCTTGACCCGGCCCACGTCCACGCCGGCGGCGTCCTCGTCCAGCTTCACCCGTAATTGCCCCTCCGCCGGCCCGGCAATGTCGTCCGCGACGCGCACGGCCAGCCGGTCGGCCACGACGCCCTCCGGCGGCCAGAGCGCGGCCGGGTAAAGCCCCCGCCCGTGGTAGGCGACTTGCAGGCCCACCCGCTCGAAACCGCGCCCGAACAGTTCCAGATGGGCCATTGGCGCGTCCGCGCCGCCGGTGGCCGCGCGACGCCAGTAGAGGGTGACCCACACCCAGTCGCCGGCCCGCGCCGCCGGTGTGTTCACCGTCGCGCCGAGCAGTTGCGGCCCTTCAGGAAAGGTCGCGTCGAGCGGCATGGCCTCAGCCGGCACGGCGGCGACGACCGGCGGCCGGGCATAGGCGTTGGGGATGACGGCGAGCAGACAGTAGGCCGACGTGACCAGCGCCCCCGCTACGGCTGCCCAGCGCGCCGGCCGGGGCCAGCGGCTCAGCCCGAACGCCGCGCCCAACGCCAGCGGCGCGATGGCCGGGAAGAACAGCCGCCCCTGGTCGGCCGGCGTGCGCAGCATGAAGAGTAGCCAGCCGGCGGCCACCAGCGCGAACCAGACGCTCAGGAGCAGGGAGGCCGGGGAGCGGGGGGGCGGGGGGGCAGGGGGGCTGTTGGCTACGGAGTCCGCATCCTCAGATGCGGACGACCCATTCACCAGACCACCCACAGAGTCCGCATCCTCAGATGCGGGCTTCTTCCCCCCTGCTCCCCCGCTCCCCTGCCCCCTCGCTCCCCCACCCCCCCGCTCCCCTGCGACAGCGAGCGAGCGAACCATCCACCAACCGCCCCCTGTCGCCGCCGCGCCCGCGATCCCCGTCCACACGCCATAGACCCAGGCCGGCGCGCCGACGCTCATCCAGCCGAAGACGGCGAAGAGCGACAGCCAGACCCGATCCAGATCACCCCAGACCTGGCGCAGCGAGTAGGGGCGGTAGCCAGTGGTCAATTCGACGAACGGTGTGGCCGCGGTCGCGTCGCCGTAGAGCGCCCAGTTGCGCCACAACAGCCAGCCGGCCAGCAGCAGCGCCGGGCCGGCCACCCACAGCGCCCCCGCCGCCGCCCGCGCCCACCGCCGCGGCCCGCCGGCCCGCAACGCCCACAGCGCCAGCACCCCCACTGCGAAGACGAGCAGCAAAATGCCCGCTGCCTTGGAGAGTATCGCCAGGCCGATGGTCAGCCCCAGAATGACCAACGACGAGCGGCGAGCGACGAGTTCAGAGCCATTGACCGCGGCCTGCGTGTCTTCATTCCTAATTTCTAATTCGTGATTCCTAATTCTTAGCAGTTGCCAGATGGCCGCCGTGCTGAAGAGTGTAATCGCCGCGTCGTTGCTGACCGCGGCATGGACGAAGGCGAACTGGGGCAGGAAGGCGACCAGCGCCGTGGCCAGCAGCGCCCGCTCCGGCGCGTCTGGCCAGACGGCGCGTCCGGCGGCGTGGAGGCACAGCAGCGTCCCCAGCCCCATCAGCGTCGAGAGCAGGCGCAGCAGATGGGCAGCCAGGGCGTACCCCTGCCACGGCCACGCCTCGGCCGGACTGTGGACGAACATGTTGCTGTTGATGGGCGGCCAGGCCGTTTCGCGGCGGTCAAACTGGCCGAGGACAGCACGCGGGTTAAGCCATAGCTGCCCTTCGGCGCTGCTATCGCCCACGGCGCGGACGATGAGCGCGCCGAGCGCGTAGTAGAGCGGCGGTTGCGCGGCCTCTTGTCCCATCGGGCCGGGTGTTAGGGCCGAGGGCAGCCGCCCTTCACGAGCCATATATTCGGCGGTGAAATAGTGCAGATGTTCGTCGGGCGTCTCGAACAGAGGGACGACCACTCCGTAACCCACGGCCAGGATCAGGTAAATGCCCAGGACGAGCGTTAGCGGGAAATAGCCGCTCCACTGCCCGCGCGGCGCCGTTTTCTCTACCATTGGCCCCCCTGAAGCTCCCGAACCGCCGGCTCAAAGACGACAGCATGGCCCACGATGGCGCGTTGCGCCTCAAGAGCGGCTAGCGCCTCTTGCAGCCGAGTGATGTCGTCGTCCATCGATTGTCCCCGTGTCGCTTCGCGCCGGAACCAGGCGCTCGCCTGACGGCGCGGATTATAACCAGAAGTTAGGGCCGATCTACCGGGAGCCTGATGGTCGGCCCGGCGGGTTCCAGCGTGGCATAGTTGTAAAGCCCCGTCTCCAGCACCTCCCCCGGCGCGGCGAAAACGTGGCGCTGGAGGAACCAGTCGCCCGGCCGCCACTGGTCTGAGGAGAAGCCCAACCCATCGGCCACCTGCATCGCGCCGGCGGCGTCGGCCAGGTGGGCCTGCACCGACAGAGGCGCGGCCGTCGCCTCAGCCACGCGCCACAGGGTGACCCACTCCGCCGCCCGCGCGCCATAGGCCCGCAGCGCCGCCGGGCCGCCGCTCTCGCCCGCGTAGGTTTGCGCCTCGCCGCCCATCGTCGCGCCCGGTTCAACGCCGCCCGGCCAGTAGTAGACCGCGTAATCTGGCCCATAGGCGTTGGCGCGATGGCCGTAGACGAGTTCCGGCTTCATCTCGCCCAGCCACGCATTGACCCACCATTCCTCCGCCCGCGCCGGCAAGATGTACCAGCCGGGCGCGCCGTCCTGCGGGAAGACCCAGGAGGATTCGCAGTCGAACGCCGCGTGGCGCGCCCCGGCCAGGCCCACCAGCTGCTCGGCCGCCTCGTCCGTCAGGAGCCGCCCCGGCATCAGGCAGTGGGCGATCCATTCGCCCGGCCGCGCCTCGGCCACGTTGTAGATCAGGATCGAGTAGCCGATGGTGTCGTCCGGCTCGCGCCGCCGGAACCAGTCGAACAGATCCGCCTCGGCCAGCAAGCCCTGGATGTGGCTGGCGCTGATGGCGTAGCGGCCAGGCGCGGGGTTGGCGGGATGGAAGTCGGGCCGCCCTAATCCCTCCGGCCCCGCCAAGGACGGCTCCTCCAATCCGTAATAAGCCGGCTCGCTCACGCCGGCGTAGGCGATGTAGAGCGTATCCGTCACGCCCGCCGCGTAGTCCGCCAGCCCCCTCAGGTCTTGGCCCCAATCGAGGTTGGAGTCGCCCAGGTAGCGATACCCCCGCGCCGGCCCGCCCGCCAGTTCGTTGAAGTAGGCCAGATGGTGGGGATGCACCCACAGCGCCGCTCCCACCGCCCAGGCCGCGACCAGCCCCGCCGCCCAGCGCCCCGCCGGCCGCGCCCACCACCCGCGCACGGCCAAGCCGGCGGCGACCAGCGCGAAGGGGACGAGCGGCAGCACGTGCCGGTAGCCGATGTTCAGCCGGCTGTACATGGCGGCGGCCAGAATGGCGGCCATGGGCAGCAGCAGGAACGCGGTCATTTGCCAGGCCCGCGCCCGCCACAGCCCCCCCAGCCCCACGGCGAACAGCGCCAGCGCCGGCAGCGGCGTCTTCAGCAGCAACGTCACCGGGAAGTACGACCACCAGCCGGCCGTGGAAACCTCGCCCAGGAAGAACGACTGATGCCCGTCCGAGACGTGGGACAGCACCGAGGCCCAACTATCCCAATAGGCTGGCGCGGGGAGGGTGATGCCGCGCCACGGGCCGATCTGGAACAGGTACACCGCCCACAGTGTCAGCCCGGCCACCGGCAGCAGCCCCAGCGCGATCAGCCCCGGCCGCCACCACGGCCGTCGCGGCGGATAGACGTAGGCCAGCGTGACCAGCACCGGGACGAGCAGCACGCCGGTGAGCTTGCTCGCCAGGGCCAGCCCCAGCAGCGCGCCCGTCAGCAGCCACAGCCGGCGGCCGGGCCGCCGCCAGTAGAACCACCAGGCGCAGACCGTGGCGAAATAGGTAGTGGTCGCCACGAGGTCGGTCGTCGCCAGGGCGGCCGAGGCCAGCAGGTTCGATGAGGCGGCGAAGAAGGCCATCGTTACGGCCAGCGCCGGCCGGTGACCGCCAGTGGCCGCCCGCACCCACAGCGCCAACGCCGCGCCCAACAGCAAACCGGCGTAGATGATGGGCAGACGGCCGAGGAACAACGCTCGATCGACATTCAGCCCGCGCTGCCACACCAGCTCTCGGGCCATGTCCGACCGGTTGCCCGACGGCCGGCTCGCCAGCCCGGCCACGGCGGGCAGCGTCGACTCGCTGCCCAACAGGCTACCAATCAGCCAGTGGCTCAGCGGGGCGTGCTCATATTGCAGGCTGAAGTCGCCGCTCTGGCGCAGGGCCGCGCCGCGCAGCAAGTGAATCGGCTCGTCGCGCGTTGGGGACTTGTCCAGCGCTGCGCCAGCGGCCAGGGCGAAGAAAAGCAGCAGGGCGCTCACGACGATTAACCGCGACGCCAGAGGATGGGACGAGGGGCGCATCATGATTCGAGTGGTCATCAGGGCGCGGCCAGACGCGCCACCGGCCCTATCTGCTCTAGCGTCGTGTAATCGTACAGCCCCGTCTCCAGCGCCTCCCCTGGCGCGGTGAAGGCGTGGCGCTGGATGAACCAGTCCCCCGGTTGCCATTGGTCGGACGAAAAGCCCAGGCCGTCGGCCACTTGCGGCGGGCCGTCGCCGGCATACAGGTGGGCCTGCACCGACAGGGGCGCAGCCGTCGCCTCAGCCACGCGCCACAGCGTGAGCCACGTCTCGCCGCCGGCGGTATAGCCATGCAGCGCGGCCGGCCCGGCGTCGTGCGGCGGCTCGATGGTCTCACTCAGCAGTCCGTTTATCCCCGCGCCCGGCTCAGCCGCACCTGGCCAATAGTACACCTCATAGGCGGGGCCGAACTGGTTGGCCCCGTGGCGGTAGACCGGCGCGAGCGCCGCCAGCGCCGGCAGGGCCGTGGGCCAGGGGGCGTCCTCGTTGGGCGGCAGGACGTACCAGCCCGGCGCGCCGTCCTGCGGGAAGACCCAGGAGGATTCACAGTCGAACGCCACGTGGCGCGCCCCGGTCACGCCAACCAGTTGCTCGGCCGCCTCGTCCGTCAGCAGTCGCCCCGGCGTCAGGCAGTGGGCGATCCACCCGCCCGCTTTCTGCCCGACTACTTCGTAGATGAGGATGGAATAGCCGAGGGTATCATCCGGCTCGCGCCGCCGGAACCAGTCGAACAGATCCGCCTCAGCCAGCAAGCCCTGGATATGGCTGGCGCTGATGGCGTAGCGGCCGGGCGCGGGGTTGGCCGGGTGGAACGCCGGCTGTCCCGCCTCCTCTGGCCCCGCCAGTTCCGGCCTGTTCAGCCCGTAGTAAGCCGGCTCGCCCGCGCCGCTGTAGGAGATGAACAGATCGTCCCCGGCTCCGGCGGCGTAGTCCGCCAGCCCCTTCAGGTCTTGGCCCCAATCGAGGTTGGAGTCGCCCAGGTAGCGGTAGCCATGCGCCGGCCCGCCCACCAGTTCGTTGAAGTAGGCCAGATGGTCGGGATGCAGCCATAGGGCGACGCCCACCACCCAGGCGACGGCCGCGCCGACCACCACACGGCCCGCCCGCCTGGCCCCGAGGCTCGGCACGCCCAAGCCAATCGTGACCAGCAGGAACGGTATGGCGGGCAGGATGTGACGGTAGCCGATGTTGAAGCGGCTGACGATCGCGGCGGCCAAGAGCGCGAGAGTGGGCAGCAGCGTGTAGAGCGCCACGCGCCGGGCGGCGCGATCGCGGGCGACCGTCGCCAGCGCCACGGCCAACAGGCCCAGAAAGACCAACGGCGTCTTGATCAGGAAGGCGACCGGGAAGTAGAGCCACCACCCCGCGGCCGACAGCCGGCCCAGGAAGTACGCCTGGTGTCCGCCGCCCAAATAGGTCAGCATGTAAGTCCAATTGTCCCAATACGTCGCGGCCGGCACGGTCTGCCCGCGCCAGTCGCCGACCTCAAAGGCGTAGACAGCCCACAGGGCAAAGGCGGCCACAGGCAGCAGGCCCACCGCCGCCAGGCCCGGCCGCCACCAAGGCCCCTGCCATCGCCCGCCGCGGGACGGCGCGTAGGCCAGCAGGATCAGCAGCGGGATGAGCAGCACCGCCGTCAGCTTGGTTCCCAGCGCCAGCCCCAGCAACGCCCCGGTCACCAGCCAACGCCGCCAGTTGGGGCGGCGGCCATAGAACCACCAGGCGCAAATGGTGGCGAAGTAAACGGCGGTCGTGACCAGATCGCTCGTCGCCAGCGCGGCTGAGGCCAGCACATTGGGCGACGTGGCGTAGAGAGCCATGACGACGGCCAGCGCCAGACGGGGCGCGGCGCGCACCGTGTCGGCCGTCCACAGCGCAACGACAGCCCCCAGCAGACAGCCGACCCAGATGACGGCCAGACGCCCCAGGAACGTGACGCGATCCACCTGAACGCCACTATGCCACAGGAACTCCCGGTCAATGGCCATGTGATCGCCGCCGGGCCACGCCGCCAGCGTGACCAACGACGGCAGCCCCGGTTCCAGGGACAGCGCCGCGCCCAGCAGACGGTGAACCAGTGGGGGATGTTCGAGTTGCAGACTGAACGCACCGGTCTGCGCAAAGCCGACGCCGCGCGTCAGATGAAACGGCTCGTCGTTGGTGATAGACTTGTCTAGCGCCGCGCCGACCGCCAGGGCGAAGAAGAGCAGCAGGGTGATGACGACGATGGCCCGCAACGCCAGGCGCTCGACCGACCGATTAGGCATGAAGCCCGATTATAGGAGAAACCGGCGGATTTCATAGGTTTCCAGGGATCAGTGGACAGTGGTCAGTAACTGCTCACTGATCACTGTCCACTGACCCCTGATTTAGGAGCAAAACCATGACCGATAACCCTTTGCTCAAGAAGCTACGCCTGCCGGCCGAGGGGCGGGCGGCGTTCGTCAATGCCCCGACCGGCTACGTGGCGTCGCTTGGGCTGCCAGCGGGCGTCACGGTGACGACCGCGCTCGACGAGCCGTGCGATTTCGTGCAGGTGTTCGCGCGCGACAGCGGCGAGTTGACCCGGCTGGCGCCGCCGGCCATGCGCGCTGTCAAGCCGGAGGGTGTACTGTGGTTCTGCTACCCCAAGCAGCGCTCGGGCGTGGTCTCCGACCTGACGCGCGACGCCGGCTGGCAGATGGTCTACGACCCGGGCTGGCGGGGCGTGGCCTCGATCGCCGTTGATGAGACGTGGTCGGCGGTGCGCTTCCGGCCGGCCGAGCACGAGACGGTGAGCGATGCGCTGGAGGCGCAGTACGCCGGGTCCAAGGCGGCGCTGCGGCCCATCTACGAACGGGTGCTGGCCGTGGTCAATGGCTTTGGCGGCGATGTGACCCTGGGCGTGCGCAAGACCTACGTGGCCTTTGCCCGCGGCAAGCAGTTCGCCGTCGTCCAGCCGACGACGCGCACGCGGGTGGATGTGGGGCTGAAGCTGCCCGGCGCGCCGTTCGGCGGGCGGCTGGAGCCGGCGGCCAACACCGGCAGCGGCTCGATGACCCACCGGGTGCCGCTGACGGCGGTCGAAGACGTGGACGACGAACTCATCGGCTGGCTGCGCACGGCCTACGAAGGGGCGCAATGATGCGGGCGGCCAACGCCCTCATCCGGCGCACCGTGGCGGAGGACGCGCCGGCGCTGGCGGCGCTGCTGCGCACGCTGGAGCGGTTCGATTGGCTGCGCGACGAGCCGCCGGCGGTCGCCGTCGCCCGCGTCCGCAGCCAACTGGAGCGGGCGGCCGGCGACGGGAGCTACAGCGTCTACGTGGCCGCGGCCCCCGGCGGCGGGCTGGTCGGTTACGCCGCCGTCCATTGGCTGCCCTACTTCATCCTGCGCGGCCCGGAGGGGTACGTGTCGGAGTTGTTCCTGTCGCCCGAGGCCCGCGGGCGCGGGGTAGGGTCGCGGCTCTTGGAAGCCGTGATCGAGGAGGCGCGGGCGCGCGGCTGCTCGCGACTCAGCCTGCTGAACAACCGCCGGCGTGAATCCTACGAACGCGGCTTCTACGCCGCCCGCGGCTGGCAGGAGCGCGGCGACATGGCGAACTTTGTCCTTTTCCTCGACCGCTAAGAAGCCCCATCCGCAGATTTCGCAGATTCGGCAGATTTCAAGAACGTGGCCCCGTTCACGCTCCGTTCACGTTGAATTTACGCAGGGCGTACGGACGACGCTCCCTGGCTGGCGTATCCTACTCACAGTTCCCGGCCGTACCTGGGGAAGAGGGACAAGAGAACAAGGTGGAAGTCGAATTTGAGGGACGGTTCTCGACCTTCCTCCATGCCGCCGGGCAGGAGGGAGTGGTGCTGCTCGACGCCGATGGCATAGTCCGGTGGGCGAATCGCGCGGCCGAATCGTTGTTGGGCTATGGGGCTGGGCAATTGACGAATCTATCTTTGGTTGATTTTTGGGCGGGGAAGTATCCACTCGCACGGGTGTTGGCGGAGCGGGCGCGGCCGGCCGACGGCGAACTGCGCCGGCGCAACGGCGAATCGCTGCCGGTGGCGTTGGCCGCGGCCCCGGTGGCCGGGCGCGAGGGCGAGCGGCTGGTGTCGTTCATGAGCCGGGCGGAGCTTGACCGGCTGAATGAGGCGCTGTTGCACGCCCAACGGCTGGCCGGCATCGGCACGTTGACCGCCAGCGTGGCCCACGAGCTGACTAACCCGATCAGCATCATCACCGCGACCTGCACCAACCTGCTCGACGAACTGCGCGACGAGACGATAGACCGCGAGCAGTTGGTGCGCTACATCCAGCTGATCGAGCAGAGCGCCTACCGGAGCGCGCGCATGGTTGAGGTGTTGCGCAACTACGCCCACAACGTCGGCGGCGACGCCGATGAGGGGGCCATCGCCATCACCAGCCCGGAGGCTATCATGCGGGACGCGCTGACGATGGTCGAGCAGCAGTTCCGCAAGCAGGCGCGGGTGGCGGTCGAGGCCGACATCCAGCCCGACCTGACGACGCTCTTCTGTGACCACCATCGCCTGACGCAGGTGCTCATCAACCTGCTGCTGAACGCCCGCGACGCGCTGCAACCGGACGGCGGGACGATCCACGTCCGCTTCTGGACGCCCGACCTGGCGCGGGAGCCGTCCGTGATGGCGCGGGCGCGGCTGTTGAGCGGTAACGGCTCCGGTACACCCGATCTGTTCGCCTTCTCGGTGGCCGACGCCGGTGTGGGCATTTCCCCGGCCATCATGGATCGCATCTTCGAGCCGTTCTTCACGACCAAGCCGGCCGGGCAAGGGACGGGGCTGG
This sequence comes from Promineifilum sp. (SeqCode), assembly GCF_041918635.1. Taxonomy (NCBI): domain Bacteria; kingdom Bacillati; phylum Chloroflexota; class Ardenticatenia; order Promineifilales (SeqCode); family Promineifilaceae (SeqCode); genus Promineifilum (SeqCode); species Promineifilum sp. (SeqCode). The sequence goes on along the minus strand of NZ_JAYRVJ010000221.1, from coordinate 6,054 downwards.
GGCTGTTCATCGCCCAGGGCATCGTGGAGCAGCACGGCGGCCGCATCTGGGCGGAGAACAATGAGGAGGGGGGAGCGACGGTGACGGTGCTGCTGCCGAGAAGATAGGGACCAGGGGTTAGGGACTAGGGGCTAGGGAAGAGCGTTCTACCCTAGTCCCTTTCTTCCACAAGCCGCACAAACAACTCATGAAACCGCGCGTCCTCCGTCAACTCCGGATGGAAGGACGTGACCAGCCAGTGACCTTCGCGGGCGGCGACGGGGGTTCCGTCGGCCAGGCGGGCGATGACCTCCGCGTCGCCGTGGGCCTCGACCAGGCGCGGGCCGCGGATGAACACGGCCGGGAAAGGGCCGCTGCCGTTGAAGCCATTGACCTCAATGGGCGTGATGAAGCTGTCCACCTGCCGGCCGAAGGCGTTGCGCTCCACGACGATGTCCATCACGCCCAAGAGCGGCTGCTCCCGGCCAATGTCCTTCGCCATGAAGATCATGCCGGCGCACGTGCCCCAGACGGGTTTGCGCGCGGCAAAGTCGCGCAGCGGCCCGGTCAGGGCGTAGGTGTCGGCCAGCTTGCCGATGGTGGTGCTTTCGCCGCCGGGAATGATCAGGCCGTCCAATCCTTCCAGGTCTTCCGGCAGCCGCACCTCGACCGCCTCCACGCCCAGCCGGCGCAGGATAGCGATATGCTCAATAAATGCGCCTTGCAGCGCCAGTACGCCTATCTTTGTCATAAGGTGTTTATTAATGAACGCAGGGGAGCGGGGGTGCGTGGGAGCAGGGGAGAAAAGAGTTTTTCACCCCTGCCCCCCTGCTCTTCCTCACCACCCACGGCCGGCGAGCTGCTGCTCCGGGGTCAGGGTGTGGACGCCGATGCCGACCATTGGCTCGCCCAGCTTCTCGCTGACGCGGGCCAGGATTTCGGCGTTGCGGAAGTGGGTCGTGGCCTCGACGATGGCCTTGGCCCGCCGCGCCGGGTCGCCGCTCTTGAAGATGCCCGAGCCGACGAAGACGCCGTCCACGCCGAGCTGCATCATCAGGGCCGCGTCGGCCGGGGTGGCGATGCCGCCGGCGGCGAAGTTGACCACCGGCAGGCGGCCCAACTCCTTCGTCTCCTTCACCAGCTCATAGGGCGCGCCCAGCTCCTTGGCGAAGGTCATCAACTCCTCGTCGGGCATGGCCTGCAGGCGGCGGATGTCGCCCAGCACCGCACGGGCGTGGCGCACGGCCTCGACCACGTCACCCGTGCCCGCCTCGCCTTTGGTGCGCATCATGGCCGCGCCCTCGCCGATGCGCCGCAGCGCCTCGCCCAGGTTGCGACAACCGCAGACGAAGGGGATCTTGAAGTCGTGTTTGTTGATGTGGTACGCCTCATCGGCCGGCGTCAGGACTTCGCTCTCGTCAATGAAGTCCACGCCGATGGCCTCCAGGATTTGCGCCTCGACGAAGTGGCCGATGCGCACCTTGGCCATGACCGGGATGCTGACCGTGTCCATGATCTCGCGGATCAGGCCGGGGTCGGACATGCGGGCCACGCCGCCGCTGACACGGATGTCGGCCGGCACGCGCTCCAGGGCCATGACGGCCACCGCGCCCGCTTCCTCGGCGATGCGGGCGTGCTCCGGCGTGACTACGTCCATGATGACGCCGCCCTTGAGCATTTGGGCCAGTCCGCGCTTGACCGTCACGCTGCCCACTTCGCCGCGACCGTTGTTGTGTCCATTCTCTTTCATCGTTATTCTCTCCTACCGGCCCACCGTAGGCCGCTGTACCTTCAATCGGGAAGGATTCGCTATAGACTTCCATTGTATGGTCGCGCCGGGGACATTACAAGCCGTTTGGCCTCATCATGTCACGCCAAATTCAATAAATGATAGTGCCAAGTATGCGCCGCACGCGCGGTTCAGAATGTGAGCGCGGCAATTACCCGTTAAGAAGTGGTTGACAACTTCTGGTAGAATGCGGGAAGGATGGAGTTGAGTGGGTGTCGAGATGGAGAATCCGCATGGAACTCCTGGAACGCGAACAACAACTCAAGAGCCTGGCCGATGCCTGGGCCCGGGTTAAGTCGGGCCAGGGTCGAATAGCGCTGGTCAGCGGCGAGGCGGGCATTGGCAAAACGTCGCTGATCGAGCGCTTCCTCGCCACGCAGGGACGAACGGCGCAGGCGCTACGGGGAGCCTGTGACGATCTGTTCAGCCCCCAGCCGCTTGGCCCGTTCATCGAGATCGCCGGCCAGATTCAGTCCGATTGGCCGCGCTTCATCCAGTCGGAGACCGGCCGGTTAGCCTTTTCCACGGAACTGTTTCTGTACCTGCAAAAAAGCCCGACACCGGTTATTGTCGTTTTGGAAGACCTGCATTGGGCCGACGAAGCGACCCTGGACGTGTTGAAGTTTCTGGGGCGTCGCATTCACCACACCAGGACGCTCTTAGTCCTGTCCTATCGCGACGACGAGGTCAGCAGCAACCACCCACTGCGCTCGCTGCTGGGCGATTTGCCGGCGTCGCTCACGTTGCGAATCACCCTGCCGCGCTTGTCGTCGGGCGCCGTGGAGCGTTTGGCGCAGGAGACAAAGCACCAGTCGGAAGAACTCTATCGCGCCACGGGCGGCAATCCCTTCTTCATCACGGAGATTCTTGCCAGCCATACGGAGGGCATCCCCCCGTCGGTGCGAGACGCCGTCCTGGTGCGTTTCTCCAGACTTTCCGCTCCGGCCAGGAGCATCATTGAACTGGCTTCGTTAATCCCCGGCGCGGCTGAAGAGTGGCTGATCCGGGAGATACTCCAACCCGAGCCGGTGGCTCTGGATGAATGCATGGAGCGAGGCATGCTACGCCCGGTGGGCAACGGCGTCGCTTTTCGTCACGAACTGGCGCGCCGGTCGATTGAAGACTCTCTGCTCATCGGCCGGACTCGTGCGCTACACGCCAAAATCCTGACTGCGCTGTTGCAACAAGAAGGGCGACGTGTATCGCTGGCCCGCATCGTCCACCACGCGGTGCGCGCCGGCGATGAGGAGGCCACGCTGCGCTATGCTCCCCAGGCGGCCCAGCAGGCCAGCACCCTGGGCGCTCATCGAGAAGCGATCGCCCTTTATGACAGTTTGCTTCGCTACAAGCACCGCATGCCGCCAGAAACTCAGGCTGGACTGCTGGAAGGGCTGTCTTTTGAGAACTATCTGGTCGATCATATCGAGGAGGCCATCCAGACCCGGCAGGAAGCGATCCACATCTGGCAACAACTGGAGCGCAGGGAGCGGATCGGGGACAACTATCGCTGGCTGTCACGGTTGTACTGGATGGCGGGAAATGGGAAGGAGGCGGGGCAGTATGCCGATCGAGCCATCGAAATTCTGTTGACACAGCCACCGGGGCTGGCGTTGGCGATGGCCTTTAGCGCCAAGTCCCAGCTTCACATGCTGGCCTGGGAGCCGGAACCGGCCCTGGAGTGGGGTAATCGGGCCATGGAACTGGCCGAGAAGCTTAATGCGGTAGAGATCTACGTGCATGCACTGACCAACGTTGGGTCGATTGAAACGCTCCGAGACTATCAGGCCGGTACGGAAAAGATCGTGCGCGCGCTCCGGCTGGCCCGTGAACACGAGATGCACGACCACGTGGGCCGCTGCTACTCGAACCTGGCTTCCAATGACACTCGCTCGCGTCAATATCCAGCCGGGCAGCACTGGCTGGAAGAAGGACTAGAGTACACCACCGCCAGAGACCTGGATACCTATACCATTTACCTGCAGGGCTGGCAGGCGCAACTGTATTTCAGCACGGGGCGGTGGTCTGAGGCGGAAACCTTCGCTCTTGAAGCGCTCCGTTTAAGCCAGGATCAGACCATCACCCTGCTCCCGGCGGTCATAGCGCTGGCGCATCTGAAGGTGCGTCAGGGCGATCTGGCGGCCGAGCCGCTGCTGGGCCAAGCTCACGCCTTGGCGCTGCCCACTCATGAGCTACAGCGGCACGGCCCGGTGGCGGCGGCGCGGGCGGAAGCGGCCTGGCTGCGGGGCGACATTGAGCAAATCCCAGCCATCGCCGAGGTGGGCTATACGTTGGCCCTGAGCCGCGATGACCCCTGGATTTTGGGCGAGATAGCTTACTGGATGTGGCGAGCCGGCGTCGGCGGTATCCCCCTGGAGCGAGTGGCCCGCCCCTATGCCCTGATGATCCGCGGCGACTGGCGGGCGGCGGCCCAGGAGTGGGCCCAGATCGGCTGCCCCTACGAGCGGGCGCTGGCGCTGGCCGAGGGCGATGAGCCGGCCCAACGGCAGGCGCTGGCCCTCTTCGATGATCTGGGCGCGCGTCCGGCATCGGCCTGGTTGCGCGGTCGGCTGCGCGCCCAGGGGATGAAGAACCTTGCCCCTGAACGGAAGCCGCCAAAGGCGCACCAGCCCGACGCGCTGACCGCGCGCGAAGTGGAAGTGTTGCGGCTCATCGCCGACGGGCTGTCGAACCCGGCCATCGCCGAACAACTGACCATATCCGTCGGTACGGTCAAAGCCCACACGGGCAGCATCTACAGCAAGCTGGGCGTCAACAATCGCGTCCAGGCGCTGTCGCGCGGGCGGGAGTTACACCTCATATAGGCGATTGACAAATCGCATCTCCCTAAACCGGGAAAAATAAACCCTGGAATAAACCTTTGCCAGATGATCTTGGTGAGCGGCCCCACTAAGATCATTTTGGTTTTAGGTAACAAGCAAAGGTTCCGGCTGTAAGGAGATACGAGATGGACACCAAACTGAAAGATGCTAACCAGGCTGGCGAGCTAGACGAGACGGCGATCGTTCATTTCAGGAGCGAGTTGCGCGGCGAGTTGTTCGAGCCGGCCGACGCCGGCTATGATGAGGCGCGCCAACTCTACAACGGCATGATCGACAAACGGCCGGCGCTCATCGCGCGCTGCGCCGACGCCGCCGACGTGGTCGCGGCGGTTAACTTTGGCCGGGAGTACGGCCTGCTGATCGCCGTGCGCGGCGGGGGGCACAATGGGGCCGGGCTGGGCAGCTGTGATGGCGGTCTGGTCATCGACCTCTCCGGCATGCGCGCGGTGGAGGTGGACGCGGCCCGACGCGAGGTGCGCGTGGGGGGCGGCTGCCTCTGGCGCGACGTCGATGCCGCCACCAATCCCCACGGGCTGGCCGTGCCCACCGGCTTCATCTCGTCCACCGGCGTGGGCGGCCTGACACTGGGCGGCGGCGTGGGCTATCTGACGCGGCGCTATGGCCTGACCATCGACAATCTGCTGGAGGTGGAGATGGTGCTGGCCAGCGGCCGCTTCGTCGTGGCTAACGAGCGGCAAAACGCCGACCTGTTCTGGGCGGTGCGCGGCGGCGGCGGCAACTTCGGCGTGGTCACGTCTTTCTTGTTCCGCGGCCAAGCGGCCGGCCCCACCGTCTATGGCGGCCCCATCTTTTGGCCGATGGAGCATGCCGCCACGGTCATGCGCTTCTGGCGCGACCTGATGCTGAACGGGCCGGAGGAACTCGGCGGCTGGTTTGGCTTCCACACCGTCCCGCCGGTCGATATGTTCCCGGCCGAGCATCACATGAAGAAGATGGCCGTCGTCACCTGGTGCTATACCGGCGATCTGGAACAGGCCGAACGAGTTTTCGAGCCGATTCGGGCCGTTGCCCCGCCGGCGATCGATTTTGCCGGGCCGATCCCCCTCCCGGCTTTGCAGAGCTTGTTCGACGGGCTGTATCCGCCCGGCCTGCAATGGTACTGGAACGCCGATTTCGTGACCGACCTGACCGACGAGGCGGTGAACCTGCACCTTCAGTACGGCAACCAGTTGCCCAGCGTCCATTCCACGATGCACCTGTATCCGATCAATGGCGCGGCGCACCGCGTGGGCCAGAACGACACCGCCTGGAATTACCGCGAGGCCAACTTTGTGCAAGTGATCATTGGCGTAGACCCCGACCCGGCCAACAACGCGCGCACCATCGCCTGGTCGAAAGAGTATTGGCGCAAGCTGCACCCCCTTTCCTCGGGTGGGGCCTACGTCAACATGATGATGGATGAGGGTCAGGAGCGGGTGATGGCTT
>NZ_JAYRVJ010000220.1:0-2696 GCF_041918635.1 Promineifilum sp. (SeqCode) | reverse complement strand
CGACGGCGTGACGAAGACGAACCGCGCCCGGCAGCCGGCGGGGATGCGGTCGACGGGCAGCCCCTCGGCATCCACCGGCAGGCCGACCAGCCGCGCCCGGTGCAGGCGAAACAGGGTGAAGGCGTCGCGGTAGCCGGGCGTCTCCACGACTACCTCGTCGCCCGGCGCGAGCAGCAGCCGGGCCAGGATGTCAAGCGCCTGCTGCGCGCCGCTGACGATGACCACCTGATCGGCTGCGCAGCGCACGCCCCGCGCCCGCGTCAGGTAGTCGGCCACTGCGGCGCGCAGCGGCCCGAAGCCGGCCGCCGAACCGTAGCGCGACAGCATGGCGTCGTCGGTCGAGAGGTAGCGCCCCAGCAAGCGCCGCCACACGTCGTAGGGGAAGAGTTCGGCGAAGGAGCGGCCGAAGCCGAAGTCGATCTCCGCCCGGCTTGCCGGCGCCTCGCCGGCCGCTCGCTCCGAGCTGCGGCCCAGGTCGAGCGCCCGCCGGCCCCACTCGGTCAGCGCTGGCCGGAAAGGGGGTGCGGATGCCCCGCTCGCCGGCCCGGCCAGCCGGTTGCTGACGAACGTGCCCGCGCCGCCGCGGCTCTCGACGTACCCTTCGGCCTTGAGCATGTCGTAGGCCTGCACGATGGTCACGCGGGCCACGCCCGCCCGCCGCGCCAGCGCCCGGCTTGACGGCAGCCGCGCCCCCGGCGGCAGCGCCCCGGCCAGGATGGCGGCGCGCAACTGATGATACACTTGCCGGTAGGCGTCGAGGACGTCGTTGTCCTCGCCGTCGCGCCGGATGGTGAGTTCGATCTCCTGGGCCACGTTTGCGATCCCCGTCAGAGTTCGTTATGATTGCCGCGATTAAGCATGCCTTACCGCAGCACCGACAAGACCCGCCAGAAGAAAGACGCCAAACGCACCGCCATGATGCAGGCCGCCGTGCGCGTCTTCGCCGAGAAAGGATACCACGCCGCCACCGTTCGCGACATTGTGAACGAGGCCGACGTGGCCGTGGGCACTTTCTACTTCTACTTCCCCGACAAGGAGACGCTGTTCGTCCACCTCTTCGAGGAGACGGCCTCTTTTCTGCTCCAGGCTATCGAGCAGGCGCTCAACAGCCGTACGACCTTTCCGGCCCAGCTGGAAGCAGCGGTACAGGCGTATATCAACGTCGCCTTCTATGAGCCAGCGGTCATCCAACTGCTGCTCATCGGCGGCATGGGGTCGGTGCCGTCGCTGGCCGAGCGGCGCGCCGAATACCGCGAGAAGCTGGTGCGTGCCTGGGCGCGGGCGCTGGCCGCCGCGCTGGAGCGCCGGGAGATCGAGCCGCAGAACCCGCGCCGCACGGCTGAAGGGCTGGCCGGCGGCTTCGATGAGATCGTCCTCAACTTGCTCGCCTCGCCCCAGCCCGAGCGCGAAGGCCCGCAAGCCGTCCGAGACATGGTGCAGTTTGGGCTGCGGGCGGTGGGGTATTTGTATGCGGCGGAGTGAAGCAGGGGGGCGGGGGAGCGGGGGAGCAGGGGAGCGTGACGAACTACGAACGACGAGTGACGAACTACCATCTGTTACCAATCCACTGAATACTGACCCACTGACTACTGCTTACTGACCACTAACCACTAATAAAGGAACCACTGAATGACCAATCACACCTCCACCCTCGAAGCCCAAATCGACGCCCGCATCCAGGAGACGCTCGACTACTGGATCGACCAACTCGGCCGCTTGTGCGCCCAGCCGAGCATCTCCGCGCAAGGGCTGGGCATCGCCGAGTGCGCCGAACTGACGGCGACGATGCTGCGCGAGCAGGGCTTCAGTGCCGAGACATTGCCCAGCGCCGGTCATCCCGTCGTCTACGGCGAGGGCACGGGGCGCGCGCCGCGCACGCTGCTCTTCTACAACCACTATGACGTGCAGCCGCCCGAACCGCTGGAGCTATGGGACTCGCCCCCCTTCAGCCTGACCCGGCGCGACGGCCGCCTCTATGCCCGCGGTGTCAGCGACGACAAGGGGCACTTCATCTCCCGGCTGGCGGCCGTCGCCGCCGTGCGCCACGTGCTGGGGGAGTTGCCCTGCCATGTCAAGTTCTTCGTCGAGGGGGAAGAGGAGATCGGCAGCCCCAGTATCGAGCCGTTCCTGCGCAAACACCGCGACCGGCTGGCCGCTGACGCCTGCGTCTGGGAGTTCGGCTCGGTGGATTACGAGGGGCGGCCCTTCCAATCGCTTGGCCTGCGGGGCATGTGCTACGTCGAGTTGAGCGTCCAGACGTGCGACCTGGATGCCCACTCCGGCATGGCTGGCTCCATCTTCCCCAACGCTGCCTGGCGACTGGTCTGGGCGCTGAACGCCATCAAGGGGCCGGACGAGCGTATTCGCATTCCCGGCTTTTACGACAACGCCCGGCCCGCCTCGCCGCGTGACATGGAGTATCTGGCCGCCCAGCCGGATGAGTCGGAGCAGGTCAAGCGCTCCTACGACCTGCCCGCTTTCCTGAAGGGGATGACCGGCGGCGTGGAGTTACGGCGCGCCGCTGTCTTCGAGCCGACGGCGACCATCAACGGCCCCAACTCTGGCTACCAGGGGCCAGGCTCCAAGACCGTCCTGCCCGCCCGCGCCAGCGCCAAGGTGGACTTCCGCCTCGTGCCCGACCAGACGCCGGACGAAATCCTCGCCAAGCTGCGCGCCCATCTGGACGCGGAGGGGTT
>NZ_JAYRVJ010000219.1:0-6758 GCF_041918635.1 Promineifilum sp. (SeqCode) | reverse complement strand
TGTGTTCCGCGTTGTCACGACCGGCGCGATCATCTGGCGCAAGGGGTACGAGTACGCGCTGATGGGTGTGCGCCAACTGGTCGAGCGCGGCGCGCCCATCCAATTCGACATCATCGGCGCGGGCGACGAGACGCAGCGGCTACTGTTCACCATCCAGGACTTGGAGCTAGGAGATCACGTGCGCTGGCTCGGCCGCCTGCCCACAGCCGAGGTTGTGCGCCACTTGCAGTCGGCCGACGTCTTCCTGTTTTCCAGTCTCAGCGAGGGCATCGCCAACGCCGTGCTGGAGGCGATGGCGTGCGGGCTGCCGGTTGTCACCACCAACGTCGGCGGCATAGGCGAGGCGGTGCGCGACGGCGTCGAGGGCTTTCTAGTTCCACCCTACGATGCGCCGGCTATCGCCGACGCGCTGGAGTGTCTGTGGCGCGAGCCGGTTCTGCGGGCGCGGATGGGCGCCGCTGGCCGTGAACGCGTCGAGCGCGATTTTCGCCTGGACGATCAGGTAACGGCCTTCGCCGAGCTGTTCCGGAGGGTAGCCTGAGCCATGCGACTGATCATGATGGTCCCCGGCTTCCCGCGTCTGTCCGAGACGTTCATCGTCAACAAATTTGTCGGCCTGGTCGACGCCGGCCATGACGTGCATCTCGTCTACCAGAACGACGAGATCGCCACGCAACCGTGGGACATCTTCCCGGCGCTGAACGAACGGCCGGAACTGAGGGCGCGCGTTCACCGCCAGTGGCGGCACGATCCCGCCTGGCTAGTGGCGCTCCTGTGGCTGCCGGCCCTGATAATGACCTTCCTGCGCGCGCCACAGGCGACGGCGCGCTACTGGCAGCGTGGGCTGCGGCGCTATGGGCTGGCTATCTTCAAGCGATTCTATCTGGATGCCGCTGTGATCGCGCTATTGCCCGACGTTATCCATTTTGAGTTCGGCGCGCTGGCGGTCGGCCGCACCTATCTGAAAGCGCTACTGGGCTGTCGCCTGAGCGCCAGCTTTCGCGGCTACGACATCAGCTACGTCGGGCTGGAAAACCCAAGCCACTATGACGCGCTCTGGCGCGACGCCGACGCGCTGCACTTGCTGGGCAAAGACCTGTGGCGGCGGGCATTGCGGCGCGGCTGCCCGCCCGACAAGCCGCACACGTTCATCCCGCCGGCCATCGACATTCACTACTTTGCGGGTGACTTGGGCGGCCATGAGCGAAGTCCTGTCGGCCCTGACCGGCCGCTGCGTATCCTGAGTGTTGGCCGGCTGGAATGGGTTAAGGGGTACGAGTACGCCCTGCGCGCGGCGCAGTTCTTGCGCGACCGGGGTGTCCCGTTTGAGTATCGCATCATCGGCGAAGGCAAGAGCCTGGAGGGGCTGACCTTCACGCGCTACCAGTTAGGTCTGGAGGCGTGTGTAACCTTTTTGCGCGCCCAACCGCATCAGGTGGTCACCGAGCAGATGCGCTGGGCCGATGTGTTCTTGCACGCCGCCGTGTCCGAGGGCTTTTGCAATGCCGTGTTGGAGGCTCAGGCGATGCGCCTGCCGGTGGTCACCAGCGACGCCGATGGGCTGAGCGAGAACGTGATGGATGGGGTGACCGGCTTCGTCGTCCCCCGGCGCGACCCGGCGGCGCTGGCCGACAAGCTGGCGCTGCTGGCCGGCGACGTCGAGGCGCGCCGCCGCATGGGCAACGCCGGGCGCGAGCGGGTGCGCACCTTCTTCCAGTTGCCGCAACAGATCGCCGACTTTGGTCGCTTCTACGAGGAAATGGTGACGCGCCATGCGGATTGACCTGATCTGGATCGCCGGCGGGAACGGCGGCCCCACGTGGAGTTTGGGGCAGACGCACATGACGGGGGCCACGCCGGCAGCCGTGGCTGCGGCCGCCAAGGGTGTCGATCTAGACGCTGAGTTCGTCCTGTTCTGGGATGCCGCGCTGGGCGCGCCTGACACGGCGGCTGTTATTGCCGCCGCCCGGACGCCGGGCGACGTGTTCCACGCCGGGTTAGCGCTGGGCATGGGCGGGTTGCCGCGCCTGATCGACTACGTCGATCCCGTCTGGCGCTTCAATCGCGACCCTGACCCGGCTCTGGGGCGAGATGCGCCCGCCGGTCCGACCTCGTGGCGGCTGTCTCTGCGAACCTGCCTGGTGCGAGCGGCCGTGCTGCGCCGGCTGGGCGGCCCGGATGCGGCGTTCGAGACGCTGGCCGGGGCGTCGCTGGAACTTGGCCACCGCTGGATAGCCCGCGGGGCGATGATGAGGCATGCGCCGGGGCTGCTGTCCGATTCCATAGCACAGGATTCTTATCCTGTGGCAAGAACACAGGATAAGAATCCTGTGCCACACGTCACTCTGGCCGACGAGTTCCGCTTTGTGCGGCGGCGCTATGGCCGCATGTGGGCCGGCTGGGCGTGGTGGCGCGCGCTGCGGCACGGCGCGCCCATCGTTGCCGCCACTCGAGCCTGGCGGGCAGGGGCGCAAGGGCGCAGGGGGGCAGGGGGGCAGGGGCAAGCGGCCACCGACCAACAATCAACGACCAACGACCAACGACTCGCCTTGCCAGTCGCCACCGTCTCCGTGCTCATCCCGACACTCGACCGCTACCCGCATCTGTTCAACCTGTTAGACCAGCTGCGCGGGCAAACCGTGCCGCCGCTGGAGATCATCGTGGTCGATCAGACCGATATGGCTGTTCGCGACACCACGTGGCCGGAGCGGTTCACCGATCTGCCGTTGCGCGTCTTGTGGCGGGACGTGGCCGGACAATGCTCGTCGCGCAACGCGGGGCTGGCCTGTGTGCGAGGTGAGGCAGTGCTGTTTCTGGATGACGACGACGAAATCCTGCCCGATCTCATTGAGCAGCACTTGATGTTCCTGGCGCGCTTCGGCGTTGATGCCTCCTGCGGCGTGGCCGAAGAGCTTGGGGCGGGAGCGCTGCCGGCCGAGTTCCGGATCATCCGCGACAGCGACGTGTTCCCCACCAATAATTCGCTACTGCGCGTCGCTGCGCTGCGCGATTCCGGTCTATTCGACCTGGCCTATGAGCGCGGCGAGCGGGCCGACGCTGACGTTGGCATGCGCCTCTACCTGGCCGGCAAGCAACTGGCCCTCAACCCGGCGGCCTCGGTCGTCCATCTGCACGCGCCGCGCGGCGGCCTGCGTCAACACCGCGCGCGTGTCGTCACCCGCGCCGCCGGCCGCGCCGGCTTCCGCCGCCATCTGCTGGCCCCGACCGAGGGGTATCTATGGCAGCGCTACTTCACGCCGGCCCAGGTGAATGAAGCATTGCTCATCCGCACCGTGGGCACACTGCGCGGTTCAGAACGCGGCATACGGCGGCTTCTACGTGCCCTCGCTATGTTCATTCTGTTGCCAGATACGTGGCGACAGAATCGCGCCCGGCTGGCCCAAGGCCGCGCTTTGCTGCGCGACCATCCATCTATTGTGCCCTTCAACCCTGTGAGAAACCGGGTGGAGGAGCCGGCCTCGGCCGGGGAGTTATTGGCTGTATGAGTCCTTCGCCTCACGCTCCGGCGCGCCCGGCCGCGCCTCCTGTAATCAGCTCGCCTGCGGGCCATCCGCCCGGCCACACCGGTAATCCGGCGCGCGACCTGGTCGCGTCCCCCAATGTGCGCATCTTCCTTTTTCTGCTAGCCCACGTGCCGCTGGCGGCGTTGGCCAGCGCCTCGCCCTGGGCGGCGACGGCCCACGCCGCGCTGGCCGTGCTCTATGGCCTGCGCGCGGCCCTGCTCAAGCGCCCTCACCAGGTGGCCTATGCGGTAACTTATATCGCCGCCAGCGAGGTGTTGTGGCGCATGGCACAGGCCCATTTGCTGTGGGAGTTTGCCAAGTATGCCATCGTGCTGATCATCTTTGTGGCCCTGGTTGTAGAGTGGGGGCGAGATGCCGGCGAGCGCCGTCTGCGGACGGTGTGGCCGATGCTGTTGCTACTGGCGCTAATGCCGGGGGCGGTGCTGACCATCCTGGAGGTTGGCCTGGGCGAGGCGCGCGATCCGCTCAGCTTCAACCTGTCCGGTCACCTGGCCTTGATCATGCTGGCGCTCTACCTGTGGGCGCGGTCGATGGACCGGGACGTGGCGGTTCGCGTCCTGCTGGCCTTGATGGCCCCGATCCTGACGATCACGTTTGTCGCCGTCTACACGACGCTGACCGAACTAAACCTGCTTGCCTTTCAGGGCGAATCGAACTGGATCACCAGCGGCGGCTACGGCCCTAATCAGGTTTCCAACATGCTGGGGCTGGGCGCGCTGGCGGGCGTCATCCTATTTACCCTGATGCCGCGACGCGGCGGGCCTCGCCTGACCATCATGGTCATCACGCTGCTGATGCTGGGTCAGGCGCTGCTGACATTTTCGCGCGGCGGCGTCTACAGCTTCGGCGTGGGGCTGGCCTTCTTCGGCTTTCACCTGATGCGCAGTCGCGGCGGCCGGCGGCGTTTCCTGGTGCTGTTCGTCCTCTTTGCCGCGCTACTCAGCGCCATCGTTTTTCCTTCATTGGACAATTTCACCGGCGGCACGCTGGCTGAACGCTTCCAGGATACGGATACCACCGGCCGGCTGGAGGCGGCGCAGGCCGATATGCGGGCCTTCCTCGATAACCCGCTGGTCGGCGTGGGCGTGGGACAGGCCGTCGACTACCATCGCGAAGTGCTCGGCATGTCGGTGGCGGCCCATACGGAACTGACCCGACTGCTGGCCGAACACGGGCTGTTCGGCCTCCTGGCGATCGCCATCATGGCGGTCATGCTCATCTCGCGCTATCTAGGCAATCGACCCGGCCTCAGCCGCGCCACAACAGCCGCCCTCGCCGTCTGGTCGATGTCGATCACCCTCCACACCGCCATGCGCGTAGTAGCCGTGCCGCTGGCCTTTGGACTGGCGCTTGTCGCCTGGCGTCTGGACGCCGGGGCAGATCAGCCGGAAGATACATCGGTAGGGGTGGAGCCGCATGTCTACCCCCCAGAGGCCACACGGGCCAGGGTAGACCGGCCCATTCACCCGACGCCCGTCAACAAGGAGGCGAACCGCCGATGAGCCGCCCGCGCCTGCTACTGCTTAGCAGCGAGTTCCCGCCCGGCCCCGGCGGCATCGGCGCCCACGCCCACCAGCTGGCGCGCCACCTGACGCGCCTGGGTTGGGCCGTGGACGTGGTCGCGCCACAGAGCTACGTCTCGGCCGCCGCGCGCGACGCCTTCAACCGCGCCCAGCCGTTCGACGTGACGCCGCTGCCCGAACGGGGGCGCGGCCTGTGGTGGGTTGACCGGCTGCGCCTGGTGTCAGGGATCGTCCGTGACCGGCGGCCCGACGCGCTGGTCGCCACCGGGCAGCGGGCGCTGTGGCTGGCCGCGGTCGTGGCCGTCCGCCACCGGCTGCCCTGGCTGGCCGTCGGCCACGGCAGCGAGTTCCAGACCCGGCCCGTCGCCCGCCGGCTGACGCGGGCGGCGCTGGAGCGAGCCGGGGTCGTGGTGGCCGTCAGCGACTACACCGCCGGCCTCATCCGTGACGCCGCCCGCCCGCGCCGCCTGGTTGTCATCCCCAATGCCGCCGACGGCGAGCGCTACCGGCCGGCCGCCGGCCCGGTCGAAGCGCGCCGCGAACTGGGCTTGGAGGGCCGGCGCGTCCTGCTGACGGTTGGTCAGGTGGGCGAGCGCAAGGCGCAGGACGTGGTCATTCGCGCCCTGCCGCGCGTCGTCGCCGCCTGCCCCGATGCGCTCTACGTCATGGTCGGGTTGCCGCGGCGTGAGGCGGAATTCGCCGCGCTGGCCGCCGAGCTGGGCGTGGCCGACCACGTGCGCTTCGCCGGCATGGCTTCCGACGACGCGCTGCTCCGCACCTACCAGGCTGCCGACCTCTTTGTGCTGGTCAGCCGGCGCACGGCTGGCGGCGACGTGGAGGGGTACGGCATCGTCGTCCAGGAGGCGGCGCTCTGCGGCTTGCCAGCCGTCGTCAGCCAGGGTTGCGGTCTGACCGAGGCTATCCAGGAGGGCGTCACCGGTGTCAGCGTGCCGCCGGACGACCCGGAGGCCACGGCCACGGCCATCATCGGCCTGTTGCGCGACGACGCCCGCCGCGCCGCCATGGGCTGCCAGGCGCTCGAACTGGCCGCGCGCGCCACGTGGGCCGAGCGGGTGGCGGAGTATGAGGCGCTCTTGCGCGAGTTGGCGCAAGTGGATGCAGGGGAGCAGGGGAGCAGGGGGGCGGGGGGGCAGAGGATCGCTGCTGCCGATTAGCGACCGCCGACTACTGGCTTACTGAATACTGACCATGCGACTCCTGATCATCTCCCACACTCCGCATTACCACGCCGACGGCGGCTACGCCGGTTGGGGTGCGACCGTGCGCGAGTTGGACTATCTGGCCGAGTTGTTCGATGAGGTGGTACACGTCGCGCCTGTCTATCCCGGCGCGTCGCCCGGCGGCACACAGCCCTACACCACCGACCGCTTGCGGCTGCGGCCGGTCGCGCCGGCCGGCGGGGAGTCGCCGTGGGACAAGCTGGACATTTTGCGCGCCTACCCGCATTACAGCCGGGTCATCCGTCACGAGATGGTCCGCGCCGACGCGGTGCACGTCCGCTGCCCGGCCAACATTAGCTTGCTGGCGTTGCTCCTGTTGCGCGGCGCGGGCGCGCCGCCCTATCGCTGGGTCAAGTACGCCGGCAACTGGCGGCCGGACGGGCCGGAGCCGCGCACCTACCGCTGGCAGCGCCATTGGCTGGACGCCAACCGCCACGGCGGCGTGGTCA
>NZ_JAYRVJ010000218.1:0-1754 GCF_041918635.1 Promineifilum sp. (SeqCode) | reverse complement strand
CGATTCGGCGCTGACCTCGTGCCCCTGCCGGTCGAGGAACGGCTTCACCGCCCGCGCCAGATCGAGCGGCTCCATGTCCTGAATCCACTGGCCGTTCAGCCAGTCGAGCTTGTCATAGGGCAGGCGCGTGGGCGCGGGGCTAATGTCCTCCAGCCGGAAGCGCGGGATGGCCTCCTCGATGGGGAAGATCTCGCGGTTCTCGCCATAGGCCCAGCCGACGTTGGCCAGGAAGTTGTTGAGCGCCTGGGGCAGATAACCGGCGTCGCGGAACTCCTCGACCTTCACCAACACCTGCCGGCCGTGGTCGTCGAACGCCTGGGCGCGCTTGCTCAGCTTGCCCTTGCCGCTGGGGTTCAGCACCAGCGGCAGATGGGCGTAGACCGGGTGCTCCCAGCCGAACGCGGCGTACAGGTTCAGGTGCAGCGGCGCGCTGCTGATCCATTCGTCGGCGCGCAAGATGTGAGTGATCGCCATGAAGTGGTCGTCCACCACGTTCGCCAGATGATAGGTGGGCAGGCCGTCGGACTTCATCAGCACCGCGTCGGCAATCTGGCTGTTGGGCACGGTGATGTCGCCGCGAATCACGTCGGGAATGACCGTGACGCCCTCCAGCGGGGCCTTGAAGCGCACCGCGTAGGGCAGGCTGTCAGCCTGCCGCGCGGCGACCTCTTCCGGAGTCAGGTAGCGACAGCGCCGGTCATACCCCTGCTCGCCGCGGGCCGCTTTGGCGCTGGCGCGGCGTGCCTTCAGTTCGTCGGCGGTGCAAAAGCAGGGGTAGGCGTAGCCGTGGGCCAGCAGCCACTCCGACCACTCGCGGTAGAGCGCGGCGCGCTGGCTCTGGATGTAGGGGCCAAAGGGGCCGCCGACGTCGGGGCCTTCGTCCCAATTGAGGCCCATCCAGCGCAGCGCGTCCATGATGGCCTGCACCGCGCCCTTGACCGAGCGCTTCTGGTCGGTGTCTTCGATGCGCAGGATGAATTGGCCGCCGTGCTGGCGGGCAAACATCCAGTTGAACAGCGCGGTACGCCCCCCGCCGATGTGGAGGTAGCCGGTAGGGCTGGGTGCAAAACGAACGCGAACAGTCATAAGAATCCACAGATTGCACAGATTACACAGATTTCAGATCGTAATCTGCGTAATCTGCGGCTCATTCATAATACATGAAAGGGAAGAATACCAGAAAAGGGCGAAGTTGGCAGATCGAAACGCGCCCGGAACGCGGCGCGCTCGTTTGACAACGGCCAATAGTGCGCTAGAATGGCCTTGACTCCCTTACCCGTCTTTCGCTGAATGGCGGATGGATTTTGAGCCTACCAAGGAGTGATTTATGGCGTTTGAACTACCCCCACTGCGTTACCCCGAGAATGCTCTTGAGCCTCACATCGACGCCCGGACGATGAGCATCCATCACGACAAGCACCACGCGGCCTACACCAACAACCTGAACTCGGCGCTGGAAGGCCACGCCGATCTGGCCGGGATGAGCATCGAGGAGTTGCTCGGCAACCTGAACGCGGTTCCCGAAGCGATCCGCATGACCGTCCGCAACAACGGCGGCGGCTTTGCCAACCACAACCTTTTCTGGGAGATCATGGGCCCCCGCGGCGGCGGTGAGCCGACCGGCGAACTGGCCGAGGCCATCGACAACGCCTTCGGCAGTTTCGCGGCCTTCAAGGAGCAGTTCGCCAAGGCGGGCGCGACGCGCTTTGGCTCTGGCTGGGCCTGGCTCTACGTAGACCAGAGCGGCAACCTGG
>NZ_JAYRVJ010000217.1:0-4982 GCF_041918635.1 Promineifilum sp. (SeqCode) | reverse complement strand
TGACACGGCGGCCAAAGTACGGCTGCACGTTGCCGGGCAGTTTGACATAAATCTCTTCAATCCGCTTCTTACCATCCCACAGCTTCTTCGACAGGGGCGGCCGGTCGTAGGGCGGCTCCGGCTCGGCCGAGACGAGGGCGATGGGGCCGCCGGCGTCGTAGTCGCGGATGCCCTTGGCCGCCGCCGCGCCGGTCATGCCGCCGCCGATGATGAGGTATGGATAGTGAGCCATCAGAGATCGCCTCCGGGAAGAAGAATGATCCGCAGATTTCGCAGATTACGCAGATTACTCCTGGGAGAGCGGCGGCGCTGCGTGATCGAGACAGGTCAAGAAGGAGAATCCACAAACCGCGCAGTCTTCACGCCAACTATCTAAGAAATCTGCGTAATCTGCGAAATCTGCGGATGATCCCTCTTCTCTTTAACAGTCTAGCCAAAGCGGCGCGATTCGTCCAAAACTCGGCGGCCGTTGTCGGTTGCAGCCCTCTGGCGACGACACTATACTCCCGTCCATCCCATGCTGAGTGAACGACAGAAACCGATTATGCGTCCTTCTCATCGCTTTCTCTACGCCGCCGGCTCCCTCGGCGTCGCCCTTTCCTACCAGGCTTTCTCCGCTTACATCCAGTTCCTCTACATCGACATCCTCGGCGTGCGCGCGGCGTGGATCGGGCTGGTGTGGGCGCTCTACGGCGTCTGGAACGCGGTCAACGACCCGCTGTCCGGCTACTGGTCTGACCGGACGCGCACCCGCTGGGGGCGGCGCGTGCCCTGGATCGCCGGCTTCCTCGTGCCGCTGGTCATCACCTTCTACCTGCTGTGGTTCCCCTTTGGAGAGCGCGTGGCCTGGTCGGAGCTGAGCCTGCTGTTCTACTTCCTGGTGATCGTGCTGCTCTTCGACCTATGCTGGACGGTCGTGGTCATGAACTGGACGTCGCTCTTCCCAGAGATGGCCGGCAACGAGAGCGAGCGGGCGGGGCTGTCGGCCGGGCGGGAGATCTTCTCCATCTTCGGCCTGCTGGTGGGCGTGGCTCTGCCGCCGGTGCTGGCCGGGGCGGATTGGAGCAACCGGAGCAGCATGGCCTTGCTGCTGACGGCCGTGACGGCCGTCTCCGTCTTCCTCGGCCTGTTGGGCAGCAAGGAGCGGCCGGAGTTCGCCGCCGAGCCGTCGCCGCCGTTCATGAAGTCGATGCGGCTGGCGCTGCGCAACCGCGACTTCCTCTACTTCCTGGGCGCGAACCTGATGATCCAGTACGTCTTTCTGGCGATGTCGGCGGCCATTCCGTTCTACGCGAAATATGTCCTGCGCATCCAGGGGCCGACGACGCTCCTGGGGCTGACGCTGGACGCGGAGTTGCAGAACTCCATCCTGCTGGCGGCGGCCTTCCTGGCGGCGCTGCCGGCCATGGGGCTGTGGTGGGCGCTGGCGCGGCGGTTCGGGGCGTGGCGGGCGCTGCGCTGCGCCTGCCTGACCGGCGCGGCCACGGCCCTCTACTTCTTCTTCCCGCACACCTTCCAGGCCGGGCTGATCGGCACGGCCATCTTCGGCCTCAGTCTGGCCGGGCTGCTCATGCTGACCAACCCGCTGGTGGCCGACATCACGGACGAGGACGAGATACAGACCGGGGCGCGTCGCGAGGGCATCTTCTTCGGCATGAACGGGCTGATCATCCGCTTCGCCTTCGTCATCCAGGGGTTGCTGACCGCGCTGGTCTTCACCCTGACCGGCTACGTCAACCCAAGCGCGGGCGTGCTCTATCCGGAGCAGCCGGCGACGGCCCTCTTCGGCCTGCGGCTGCTGACGGGCGGCTTCACGGCGCTGGCGCTGGTGGCGGCATTTGTGCTGCTGGGCGGTTACACGCTGCACGGGGCGCGGGCGGCGCGGGTGCGGGCGGAGGCGGCGGCGTTGCAGGCCAGTAAACGCGAGGCGCTATTAGAGTAATAACCCCAACAGATGTTGCCACCATCACAGCATTCGTGTATACTAGATCGAATTCAGTATATATTGCTACTCTGGAGGATGTGTTATGGCTCAAGCAACCGTTTCGGCGAAGGGCTGGGTAGTTATCCCCAAAGAGTATCGCGACAAGTACAATCTGAAGCCAGGGACAAAGGTTGGTTTTGTAGACTACGGGGGCGTCTTGACACTGGTTCCTATACCGGAGGATCCCATAGCGGCCTTAAGCGGCATGTTCGCCGGCGGCCCATCCATGACCGCCGAACTCGTGGCAGAGCACCGGCGCGAAGTCGAAGAGGACGAACGCTATTTTGAACAACAGTTACGTCCTTGATGCTTTCGCCGTCCTGGCCTTCATCAACCAAGAGCCGGGCGGGCCACGGGTTGGGGCCTTATTCGAAGCAGCCGCCTCGGCCGAAATCGAGTTAAGCATCAGCCTGATCAATCTGGGCGAGGTTCTCTATCGCATTGCGCGGCAACATGGCGAGGCTGAGGCCAACATCGCCCTGAGCACCCTGGACGCCTCACCGCTTGCCTATCTGGCGGTCACGCGCGATCGAGTTCTGGCCGCGTCGCGTTTAAAGGCCATCTACCGCATCTCCTATGCGGATGCCTTTGCCGCGGCCGCGGCTGAGGAGTTGGACGCAGTCGTCGTGACTGGCGCTCCCGAATTTCGCGGCTTGGAAGGCAAGCTGAAGATCGAGTGGCTGCCACAACCTAAGCGTTAGCCCCGGTTCGTAGTCAGGTAATGAATGGCCTGACTACGAACCGAACTCCCACTCCCCCATTCGCCGCAACAACTCATAGCACGTCAAGTCTAGCTGCAACGGCGTGACGCTGACGTAGCCGTCACGCAGGGCGGCGAAGTCCGTCCCTTCGTCGGGCACGCCGGTCGGGTAGTCGCCGCCGATCCAGTAGTAGGGCTGGCCGCGCGGGTCTACGCGGGCGTCCAGCCGGTCGCGGTAGACGCGCAACCCCTGCCGCGTGACCCGCAAGCCCTTGATCTGCTCGGCCGGCAGGCAGGGCACGTTGACGTTGAGCAGCAGGTCTTTGGTCAGACCGTGGGCGATGGCGGCGCGGACGATGCGCCCGGCGTAGCCGGCCGCCGCCCGGTAGTCCCGCTCGCGCGTCATGTCGTCGGCGGCCAGCGAGAAGGCGAAGCCGGGCACGCCGGCGATGACCGCCTCCATGGCCGCCGTCACCGTGCCGGAGTAGGTCACGTCGTGGCCCAGGTTGCCAAAGGTGTTGATGCCGGATACGACCAGGTCGATCTTCTCCGTTACCCGGCCGAGCAAGGCCAGGGCCACGCAGTCGGAGGGCGCGCCGTCGCTGCTCAGCGCGGGCGTGCCGTCGGCCAGCGTGGTCTCGTGCACGCGCAGCGGCCGGTGGAGCGTCTTGACGTGGCCGCCGCCCGACCAGTTGTGATCGGGAGCCAGGATGGTCACGTCGCCCAGGGGTTTCATGGCGTCCACCAGGGCGCTCAGCCCCGGGGCGTGGACGCCGTCGTCGTTGGTAACAAGGATGTGCATGAAGAGGGATTATCCGCAAATTCGGCAAATTTGGCAGATTTCAAGCGCGTAGGGTGCAGTCTAGAATGCTAAAGGCTGTGCCCATTTACTTTGTGTTACAATCCAACAGAATTAACAGCTAGACAGATAGAGCAAACTCGAGATGATAAATGATATGACCCAATTGACTGTCGCAATTGAAGAGAAACAGATTCGTGACCTGCTCAAGGAAGTATTACTTGAATTGATAGAAACCCGGCGCGATATGTTTCAGGAGATCGTACTGGAAGCCTTGGAGGATGTCGGCTTGATGGAGGCAATCAAAGAGGGCGAACGTAGTGGTACAGCAAATCGCGACGAAATCATGGCGATCTTGGAAGGACTTGATTGAACGTTGAATTTCGCCAGAGTTTTGCACGCGACCTTCGTAAATTGAAAGACGCTCAAGTCCGCCGGCAGATTCAAAGCATCATTGTAGCTGTCGAAAAAGCCGATTCGCTCGTCGCGGTCGCCGGAGTTAAGAAGCTGCAAGGTGAAGGTGAGTACTTTCGCATCCGGTCAGGCGACTACCGACTGGGCATTCTCCTTGATGGCGATCGCGTTGTCTTTGTTCGCTGCCTTCACCGTAAGGAGATATACCGCTACTTTCCATAGCACGTTAACTCAGAGTCCGCATCCTCAGATGCGGACTCTGAGATTCATAGGCGATCAAAGTGCGTGCTCTTGCCCGCATCCGGATATTTCAACCCCAATCCCAGCATCCGATCCATCCCCAGGTGAGCCAGCCAGACGAGGCACACGGCCACCGCCCCGGCCGACCCCACCCACCAGCCCGCCACCAGCACGATAATCGGCGCGACCATCGTGTGCACCAGGTTATAGGCCACCGCCCCCACGCGCGGCCCGGCGGCGTAACCCAGCAGGCTCAGATCGGGGGCGATGAGCAGCAGCAGATAGAGCCACCAGGGATGGCCCAGGCGGAAGTAGGCGGCCGTCGCGGCCAGCAGCAACGCGCCGCCTTCCACGTGTAACAATGTCCGCGGCATGCTCATCGCAATACAGAGTGCGCATCCTCAGATGCGCGTCCCGTTCTCAGCAGACAGAGTGCGCATCCTCAGATGCGCGTCCCATATCGCACCGCCCGCATCTGAGGATGCGGACTCTGTGTCTCGGACAAATCTGCGGATCGATCTCTTACCGCCGGTTGCGACTCTGATAGCCGCCGCCGAACGCGCCGATGTCGATGAGCACCCCCAGGCCAACGACGATCCAGTCCCACAACCCGGCCACCGCGCCGTCACCCGACATGAGCACGTAGGCCAGCAGCGTCCAGGGCAGGAAGATGACGCCCAGAATGGGCCAAAGGATGTTGTCGAACGTCGCGTTCCAGCGAAGCCTGTCGGTCAGATACCAGGCAATGGCCGCCACGCGCGGGCCGATGAACACCAGCAGCGAAATGATGCAGCACATAGGGACTCCTCTCCTGAACTACTCTCAATGACGATAGAAACCGGGTT
>NZ_JAYRVJ010000216.1:0-15699 GCF_041918635.1 Promineifilum sp. (SeqCode) | reverse complement strand
GTCGTAGTGGCCGTAGATCAGCACGGTGGGCGCGGCCGGCCCGGCGTGCAACCAGTCGGCGTAGACCAGCGGGTGGTGCTCCGTCTCGATGACGCGAACGTTCTCCAGGCCGGCGGCCTCCATGTGGCGCGCCAGCCAGCCAGCCGCGGCGGCCGTGTCCCGATCGTGCGCCGGCTCAGTGCTGACGCTGGGGATGCGCAGGAACTCAATTAGTTCGCCGAGGTGTTCGGCCTGTCGCTGCCGGGCATACTGTATTGTCTCGTTCATGTTACCATTCCATTCGTCGGAGTATGTGTTATTATCATACCCGCTAGACGGCCGGTTGTCCCCCCTATCGGATCGCCGGCGTCCCGCCGGCTCAGGAGCAACGAGCCCGACGCTCACGAGACAATGAACACCCACGAGCTGCCCACAAACGGGTCAACCCTGAGCCTGCCGGCGCTGCTGGAGAGCGTGCTGTTCGTCGCCAGCGGCCCCGTGTCGGCGGCGCGGCTGGCGGCGGCGCTGGACACGACGCCGGGCGCCGTGCAGGAGTTGTTGCGGTCGCTGGAAGCCGACTACGCCGGGCGCGGCCTGCGCTTGCAGTGGAGTGGCGGCATGGTGCAGTTGACTACGGCGGCCGAAGCCAGCGCGACCATCGAGCGCTTTCTGGGGCTGGAAGTGACGTCGCGGCTGAGCCAGGCGGCGCTGGAAGTGCTGGCGATCGTCGCCTACATGCAGCCTGCCACCCGGCCCCAAATTGACCAGGTGCGCGGCGTCAATTCCGATGGCGCGCTGCGCTCATTGTTGAGCAAGGGGCTGGTCGAGGAAGTCGGCCGCCTGGAGAAGCCGGGCCGGCCCATCCTTTACGGCACGACGCCCGACTTTTTGCAGGCGTTCGGGCTGAACGCGCTAGAGGAAATGCCGCGCCTGGCGGACGAAGAGGAGTAAGCAGACCTGACAAGTTTACTAAGCCCTGTCAGGTCTTAAACACGCGATGGCCGAACGACTCCAGAAACTCATGGCGCGTGCCAACCTCGGCTCGCGCCGCGCTGCCGAAGTGATCATCGCCGAGGGACGGGTGACGGTCAACGGCCAGGTCGCCAAGCTGGGCGACAAAGCCGACCCGGCGGTCGACCGCATCGAGGTGGACGGGCGGCCGCTGCCTCTTTCCGATTCCTTCCCTCCAGAAGTGGATGGCCGCCCGCTTTCTGAAGCGGGACGCGACCAGTTCGTCTACATCGCCCTCAACAAACCGCGCGGCGTCATCTCGTCGCTGGAGGATGAGCTTGAAGAGGGGCGCGCCACGGTGCGCGACCTGGTTGAACTCAACACGGCCGAGGGGACGGCCGCCCACATCTACCCCGTCGGGCGGCTGGACAAGCCCAGCGAGGGGCTGATGCTCATGACCAACGACGGCCAGTTGGCCCACCGGCTGACCCACCCGCGCTATGGGCACGAGAAGGTCTACGACGTGACGGTTGAGGGGCGGGTGTCCGATAGCGTTCTGGAACAGTGGCGGCGTGGGGTCATGCTGGATGAGCGCATCACCGCGCCCGCGCCCATCGAGGTCATCGAACAGCGCGCCGACCACACCCGCCTGCGCATCGTCCTGCGCGAGGGGCGCAAGCGGCAGATCCGCCGTGTCGCCGCCTCGCTCGGCCATCCCGTGCGCCGGCTCCTCCGCGAGCGCATCGGCCCGATCACACTGGGCGATCTGGAGCCGGGGCAGTGGCGCTTTCTGAGCGAAGAGGAAGTGCGCCAATTGCGGAGGATAGGGACCAGGGATTAGGGAAGAGGGTGCTCTGGCTTGAGGCTCTTGCTGCTCAAAATTAAGGAACAACGTGCAATCCGATCTTTTACCTGACGTGATCACCATTGACGGGCCGGCTGCCTCCGGCAAATCAACCGTCGGCTATATGCTTGCTCAGCGCCTGGGTTACCTTTTCCTGGATACTGGCTCCATGTACCGCGCCGTAACGCTGGCCGCTTTGCGGCGCGGCATCTCGCCCGACGACGAGGCCGCCGTGGCCGCCGTGGCCCACGACATCGAACTCGACTTCGCCTCGCCGGCCGAGGAGACGGACGGCCGCCATTGCACCGTCCTCCTCGACGGCGAGGACGTAACCTGGGTGGTGCGCCGGCCGGACGTGGACGCCGCCGTCTCGCAGGTGTCCACCTATCCCGCCGTACGGGCCGAGATGGTGCGGCGGCAACGAGCCATCAGCCGGCGGGGGCACATCGTCATGGTCGGTCGCGACATCGGCACGGTGGTCATGCCCGACGCCCCGCTCAAGCTTTACATCACCGCCAGCGCCCAGGAGCGCGCCCGCCGCCGGCTGCTCGATCGGCAGCGCCAGGGGTTGCCCGCGGACTACGACGCCATTCTGGCGAACGTCATCCACCGCGACCGCACCGACAGCAACCGCCGGCACTCGCCCCTGCGGCCGGCCCACGACGCCGTCATCATAGACACGACCGATCGGCCGGCGGAGGTGGTGTTGCGGGAGGTTCTGGCGCTTCTTCAGAGCACTATCGCCGGTGTTGTTGAGCAGGGGAGCGGGGGGGCAGGGGAGCCGGGGAACCAGGGGGTTGGTCAGAGCGTTGTCCATGCGTCGGGGGAGGAGACGATCTGATGGCGCTGTTCCAAGAGATCGACCTCTCTGCGTTTGCCGGCGGGCGCGTCGTCGGCATTGAGCCGGGCAGCGTCGCCGAGGCTGTCGGCCTGCGGCCCGGCGACGAGTTGCTGGCGATCAACGGCCAGACCGTCGAGGATGTCATTGACGTACAGTTCTACGCCGCCGATGAAGAACTGGAATTGCTCGTCCGCCGCGGCGACGAGTACCTGCTCTTCGAGGCGGAGCGCGATTACGACCAGTCGCTCGGCCTGGAGTTCGCCCACCCGACGTTTGACGTGGACATCCGCCGCTGCAACAACCTGTGCGAGTTCTGCTTCGTCCTGCAGATGGCCCCGCGCTTCCGCCGCACGCTGTACATTAAGGACGACGACTACCGCTACTCCTTTCTGTTCGGCCACTTCGTCACCCTGACCAACCTGAGCGACCACGACTGGCAACGTATCGAGACGATGCGCCTGTCGCCGCTTTACATCTCCGTCCATGTCACCGACACTGAGTTGCGCCGCCGCTTTCTGCGCAACCCGACCGCGCCGGACATCATGGAGCAACTACGCTGGCTGGCCGAGCGACATATTGAGATTCACACGCAGTTGGTCATTGTCCCCGGTTTCAACGATGGAGAATGGCTGGAGCGGTCGATCCGCGAACTGGCTCAATTGTGGCCGGGCCGGATGGCGGGGAACGGCGATGAATCGCCTGACTACGAGCGGGGCGGGGTGCTGTCGATCAGCGTCGTGCCCGTCGGCCTGACGCGCCACCATAAGTACCATATGCGGCCCCACGCGCCGGACGAGGCGGCGGTCACGCTGGACTACGTCGAAAGGCTGCAAGCGGTTTTCCTGGAGCGCTTCGGCGTGCGCTTTGCCTATCTGACCGATGAGTGGTATTTGGTGACCGGTCGCGAGGTTCCCCCGCTGGAGGCGTATGACGGCCAGGAGTTGCACGAGAACGGCCTGGGGATGGTGCGCGCTTTCCTGGATGAGTGGGCGGTGTTGCAGGAGGAGATTCTCCGGGAGCAGGGGGGCAGGGGAGATGGCAGCATACGTTCGGTGACGATGGCGACGGCGACGTTGTTCGCGCCAACGCTGCGCGAGAAGGCGGCCGAGTTTGCTGCCCTGACCGGCTACGAGGTCGCGGTCGTGCCCATCGTCAATGAGCGGCTGGGCGACACGATCACCGTGGCCGGGCTGTTGATGGCGGGGGATGTGGTGCGGCAGTTGGGGGGAGGAAGAGCGGGGGAGCAGGGGACACAGAACGATCAAGTGTCTGCTCTGGGCGACCTGGTTGTGCTGCCACGGGTGATGTTCGACCACCCCGATGTAATCGCCCTCGATGACCTCTCGCCCCAGGACGTGGCCGACCAGTTAGGCCGGCCGGTGGCGCTGGCCGACTCGCTGGGCGACGTGTGGGACGCGCTGCGGGGCGAGTCGCGTCTCCTGTATAGGCCGGGAGAGCAGGGGGGCAGGGGCGCGGGGGAGCAGGGGTGATCTTACACGCTGCCCTACCCTGCAAACCATGAAAGTATGTTCTCCCCCGCTCCCCCGCGCCCCTGCCCCCCGCTCTTCCTAAGGCCTCAAGAGAACCGGCAACACCACCCGATACCCTGACCGCGTCACAGTGATCGTCACTGTGGCCGCGTCCGACCACTGCCCGTTGCCGGCCTGATAGGTGAAGTGATCCTGTCCCTGGTAGTTAGCTTGCGGCGTGTAGGTGAAGCCGCCATCACTCTTTAACGTCACTGTCCCGTGCTGCGGCGCGGCGGCGAGCCGGGCCGTCATCGCTCCCGGCAGGGGATTGACGTCATTGCCCAACACGCCTGGCGCGCCGATAGTCAGGCTCTTCCCGGCCGCCGTTTCGTAGGCGTCATCAACCGCGACCGCCGGCCCGTCCGGGTCGAGGATGTGGATGGTGACGGTGGCCGCGTCGGAAGGCAAGCCGTTGTCGGCCCGATAGGTGAAGCTATCCTGCGTGGCCGCGTCTGTCTGGGGGGTGTACACGAAACTGCCATCCTCATCCAGCGCCAGCGCGCCGTGTACCGGCTCCTCGACCAGCGTCGCCTGCAGGGTCGCGCCGCCCGGGTTCTGGTCGTTACCCAACACGCCGGGGGCGGCCACGGTCAGCGTCTCGCCCAATTTGACGCTGAAGCTGTCGGCGACGGCCGTCGGCGGCACAAGCGTTACATCGATGGCGACGCGGGCGACGTTGGACTCCTGGCCGTTGTGGGCGCGGTAGGTGAAACTGTCCTCGCCCACGTAGCCGGTCGCCGGGGTGTAGATGAACGCGCCGTTGGCTTGCAGCGTCGCCGCGCCATGGGCCGGGGCGGCGACCAGCACGGCCGTCAGCGGCGCGCCGGTCGGGTTCTCGTCGTTACCTAGCACGCCCGGCGCGGCCACGCTTAGCGGCGTGTTGAGCGGTGTGGTGTATTGGTCGGCGCGGGCCAGCGGCGCACCGGCAAAGCGGTAGTCATCGCTGCGTAGCGCGCTGGCCGCCACGCCGGCCAGCCGGATCGTCTCGCCGCCGGGCAGCGTGAGTAGCGCGTCCGCCCCCTGTTGGACGATGCCAAGATCGCCGGCGCTCCGGATGGCCGGGTATGCGGTGAAGTCGAGCACATCCTCGCTCTGCGCCCCCGGCGCGAAGCCGTGGATGGTGTCGTTGCCGCGGCCGGGAGCATAGGAGAAGACGTCGTCGCCTCGCCCGCCGGTCAGCGCATCGTCGCCGGGGCCGCCGTCAAGCCGGTTGTCGGCCGCGTCACCGGTCAGCGTGTCGCCCAGCGCCGAGCCGAGCAGGTGTTCGATGGAGCGCAACCGGTCGCCGGCCGCGTCGCCGCCGCCGACCGTGCTGATGAACAGATTGACCGCGACTCCGGCGGGCGAGGCGGCGAAGGAGGCCGTGTCCGGGCCATTGCCGCCGACCAATAGATCCGCGCCCGGCCCACCTTCTAGCCAGTCTGCGCCGGCGCCACCCTTCAGCGCGTCGTCGCCGGCCGCGCCGTCGATGCGATCCGCGCCTCGCCCGCCCAGGATCACGTCGCGGGCCGGTGTGCCCGTCAGGATATCGTCGCCCGGCCCGCCCTGCTTGGTCACCGGCAGGGGCGCGCCCAGCGTTGGCCCGCCCTGCACCAGATAGGCGAAACCGGGCTTGTTGCCCGGCCCCATGCCGCCCTTCGGCGCGCCGATGAGAAACTCGTCGAACCCGTCGCCGTTCACGTCGCCCGCACCGCTGATCGCCTGGCCCGATTGGTCGCCCGCCCCCGCGCCGTCGAACTGAAGCCCGACGTTGACCGCCAGCCCGGTTAGGCTGATGGTCGCCTCGAACTCGGCACGGCCAAACACGGCGTAACTCTTGCCTGCAAAGCGCCGGCTACCCGTCCCCGCTGTCGATGCGCCCACCAGCAGGTCGCTCAAGCCGTCGCCGTTCACGTCGGCTGCGCCCACGGCCGTGCCCGCCTCGCCTGTGGCCTCGTCGCCGACCAGCCGGAAGCCGGTCACGCCGTTGAGCGTTTCCAGCCCGACGGCGGCCGGGAAGGCAGCGCGGCCCAGGACGACGTAGGCCGCACCCTGGTGGTTGCCGGCATAGGGCGCGCCGATGATCACGTCGTCGCGACCGTCGCCGTTCACATCCCCGGCCGCGGCGGCCGAGCGACCCGCGCTATCGCCGGCGGCGACGCCGTCCAGCCGGAAGCCGTTGCCGCCGTTAATGTTTCCCAGGCTCAGTTGGGCCGGCAGCGTGGGGCCGCCATAGATAACGTAGACCGCGCCGCTCTCATCGGCTGCGCCCCGGTCGCTTTTCCAGGTGGCGACAAGCGCGTCGTCATAGCCGTCGCCGTTCACGTCGCCGGCCGCGCCGACGACGTTGCCGGCATATCCCTCTACGGCGATGCCGCTGATGGAAAAGCCGCCGTTGCCGTTGAGCGCGACCAGTTCGAGTTGCGCGTCAAAGGTCGGCCGGCCAAAGACGACGTAGGCCAGCCCAACGCCCTCCTGGCCGTTCACCGTCGCGTCTGGCGCGCCGACCATCACGTCGCCGTAGCCGTCGCCGTTCAGGTCGCCGGCCGCGCCGACGCTCGTTCCGGCGCGGTTGTCCTCGGCGGCCCCGTTCAGGCGGACGCCGTTCGCGCCGTTCAGGCTGTCCAGAGCGATTTGCGCCGGGAAGGCGGGCGCGCCGAACACGAGGTAGGCCCCGCCGGCCTCCGGCACTTCGTTTGGGTCAAGCCCTGGCGCGCCGATGAGCAGGTCGACATAGCCATCGCGGTTCACGTCGCCGCCACCGCTGACGGACTCGCCTGACTGGTCGTTAAAGCCCGCGCCCACCAGCCGGAAACCGTTCGTCCCGTTGAGGTCGTCCAGCGAGAGCGCCGTGGGATTGGTCGCGCCGCCAAAGACGACGTAGGCCTCGCCCGCGCCCTGCTTACCGTTGGGATCGGCCGCGCTGGCGCCGATGATGAAATCATCCAGGCCGTCGCCATTCACGTCGCCGGCGTTTTTCAGCGCCCGGCCCGCCTCGTCGCCGGGCACGCGGCCGGCCAGGCGATAGCCGTTGGGGCCGTTGAGTGCGCTGAGGCTGGTGGTGGTCGTGCCGTTCGGTTCGCCGCGCGCCGCGGGCGGCAAAAGACCGAACAGGAGGAGCAGCGCCAGTACGAACAGTGAGAGAGATAAGAAACCAGGCCGAGCGTGGCGGGAGACGACGTTTTGTTGCATGGGTAGCTGCCTTGTTCGTCGGTAATGAGAATAGCATCCCCCAGTGGAGGGAAACCAACCCTGTAATGGTAGCCAATCCGGCGCGGATGGGCTACTTCGGCGAGCGTGCCCACGCGCGAGAGTGTGGCATAATCCTGTGGCGCGGGTTTCCTAACCTGCGAAGACACGGGATAAGAATCCCGTACCACGGACGATCTATGGGTGAATTTGCGGTAGACAGTTCCAAGCCATCGAACCGCCGCTCGGCCGGGCGTTGGGTTGTGTCCCACATCGCGCGACACTGGGGGCTGTTCCTGGTGATGCTCGTCGGCGCTTTCGGCAACGCGGCGGGGGCGGCGCTCATGCCGATCTTCATCGGCATGGCCTTCGACGCGGCGCTGGCAACGCCGCCCGACCTGAGCGTCATCGGCTGGGCCGCGCTGGGCATCGTCATCAGCCAGACGGTGCGCTCATTCCTCCAACTGGGGCGCAACTTCGCCAGTTCGGTCATTGGCGAGCGGCTGGAGCGCGACACCCGTCAGGAGCTTTACGCCAGCCTGCTGGCTAAGAGTATGACCTTCCACGACTTGCAGCCGGTGGGTGACACCATGGCTCGCGCCACCAACGACGTGCGCGAGCTGAACCTGATGATGAACCCCGGCATCAACCTGGTCGTCGGCTCGGCCAACTTCATGATCATGCCCCTGCTGCTGGCCCCGCGTTACGATTGGCAACTGGTGGCCGCGCCGCTGTTCTTCATCGTCACCTACGTGCTGGCCCTGGCCCGCTACATGAACGTCCTATCGCACATCTCCGACCGGGTGCGGCTGTCCTTCGGCGAGATGAACGCCCGGCTGGCCGAGGCGCTGGACGGGGTGGAGATGGTCAAGGGGGCGGCGCAGGAGGAGGCGGAAATCGGCCGCTTTAAGGACAACGCCCGCGCCTATCGCGATGCCACCGTCGCTCAGGGGCGCGAAGAGGCCAAGTTTTTGCCGCTCTTGCTGCTCGGCATCACCGAGGGGATGGGCTTCACCCACGCCCTGTTGTTGCTGCAAGCCGGGCGCATCCAGGTGGGCGACGTGGTTGCCTACATGGGGCTGCTGGCGCTGTTCGGCTTCCCGACCTTCATCTCGTTAATGGCCTACTCGCGCGTGTCGCTGGGCATGGCCGGCGCGCGGCGCATCCTGGAATTGATCAACGCCGAAACCAATCTGGACGAAAACCCGGAGGGGTACGCCGGGACGATTCGCGGTGAGGTGCGCTTTGAGGGCGTCTCCTTCGGCTATGTGCCGGGGGTGGATGTATTGCAGGACATCAGCTTCACCGTCCAGCCCGGGCAGACCGTGGCCGTGGTCGGCCAAACCGGCGCGGGCAAGAGCACGCTGACCAAGTTGATCAATCGTACCTACGATGCCCGCGAAGGGCGGGTGCTGGTGGATGGCGTCGACGTGCGCGATTGGGGGCTGGCGGCGCTGCGGCGACAAATCTCGATTATTGAGCAGGACATCTTTCTCTTCTCGCGCAGCATCGCTGACAATATCGCCTTCGGCGCGCCCGACGCCACGCCGGAGGACATTGAGGCCGCGGCCCGCGCCGCCCAGGCTCACGACTTCATCACCGGCTTCCAGGATGGGTACGAGACGGTGGTCGGCGGGCGTGGCGTCACTCTGTCCGGCGGCCAGCGGCAGCGCTTGGCGCTGGCGCGCGCCTTCCTGACCCATCCGCACATCCTTATCCTGGACGACTCTACCAGCGCCGTCGATAGCGCGACCGAAGATCAGATTCAGCGGGCCATTCGCCACGCGGCCGAGAACCGCACGACATTCCTGATTACCCATCGCCTGTCGCAGATTCGCTGGGCCGACGTGGTGATCGTCTTGCGCAAGGGGCGGCTGGAGGCGGTCGGCGATCACGAGTCGCTCATGACCCAATCGCCCGCTTACCGGCGTATCTTCGAGCAGTATGAGGCGCTCGAAGAGAGGGGCTAGGGGCTAGGTGCTAGGGGAAGCGTGGTACTTCTCCAGCCCCTGGAACCTGGCCCCTAACGTTATAGGAGCTAGTGAATAGAGTGGGGCCGCTGGTGTACTACTGCCGCTGGCGCGGCGCGAAGGTGAGGCTGCATGGGCGTGATGACGCGGCCGTCTGGGGCGAGTTGGTCACGCAGGAAGAGGGGCGCGAGCGCGTCGAGACCTTTCACTTTGACCTGCGCACGTGGGAACTGCGCTTGCAAGCGGAGGGCGAGGCAACGGTGCTGCAGCTAGATGAACTGGGCGTCGTCGTGTCCGGCCCGGCCACGTCTTTCTAATCATTGTCTGTCGTTTTGTTCTACGCCCCCGCTCCCCTGCCCTCTGTTCCCCCGCATACTTCGTAATCAACTTCGCTCATACCCATTTCTGCCGCCGCACCTCGATGACATTGGGCAGGTTCGCCAGTTTCGTCAGCAGCCAGTTGAGTTGCTCCAGATCGACTACCTCGGCCACCAGATAGATGGTCATGGTCATGGCCTTCTCGTCGGTGATCAGTTTTGTCTTGGGCACGCTGATCTGCTGGCCGCGCAACGTGCTGACCACGTCTTCGATCAGACCGCCGCGCCGGTAGGCCGTCACCATGACGGGAACCGGGTGTGTCTTGGCCCCCACGCCCCAGGCCACGTCAATGAGCCGCTCCCGGTCGGTGATGGCCTCGACCTCTTTACAGTCTTGCCGGTGGATGGTCACGCCCTGGCCGCGGGTGATGTAACCAATGATGGGTTCTGGCGCGATGGGGTGGCAGCAACCCGCCAGCCGCGTGTGGAGGCCACCCACGCCGCGCACCGTCAGTCCTTTCTGCCGGGGGGCCAGCAGCGGCAGCAGTTCGTCGTCCTCTGCTCGCAGGGTTTGCTGCATGGCGGCGATGGCCCCAGTGATCTGCACTGTCTGGATGTCGCCGAAGCCGACGCGGCACAGGAATTCGTCCACGTCATCGAATTTAAGCGCTTCGGCGATGTCCTCCACGTCGAACACCTCCAGCAAGGCCAGCCGCTTCAGTTCGCGGGCGATCAGCTCGCGTCCCTGCTGGATATTCTGCTCGCGTTCCTGCTGCCGGAACCATTGGCGAATCTTGCTGCGCGTCCGGGCGCTACCCGTGTAGCCCAGAGTGGGGTTCATCCAGTCGCGCTTGGGGCCGCTGCGTTTGAAGCTGTCGGGCTTGGGCGCGATGATCTCCACCTTGTCACCCGACTTCAAGCGGTAGTCGAGCGCCACCATCTTGCCGTTGACGCGCGCCCCTTGCAGGCGGTGGCCCAACTCAGTGTGAATCTGGTAGGCGAAGTCGATGGGCGTTGAACCGGCCGGCAGGTCGATCACATCCCCCTTGGGCGTGAAGACATGGATGCGCTCTTCCAGTCTGGCGAAGTCGGGCAGGGACAGACCGCCAGGCTCATCCTCCGCCTCTTTGACTGTCGCCAGAAGTTCGCGCAGACCCTGGATGCGCTTCTGGGATGAGACGCTGACCTCGGCGCCCTGCTCCTTATAGGCCCAGTGCGCCGCTACGCCGCGCTCCGCCTCCTCGTGCATCCGCGGCGTGCGGATTTGCACTTCGAGCTTCTGGCCCGTCTCGCCGTCGATGACCGCCGTGTGCAGCGACCGGTAGCCGTTGGATTTGGGGGAGCCGATGTAGTCATCGAACTCGCCGCGAAGGGGCTGCCACAGGTTGTGCACCGCGCTGAGCGCCTGGTAGCAGACGGCGCGGTCGACGTCGTCGCGGGCTTTGCTATTCAGCAGCGCGTAGGCTTCCTCCGGGGCGGTGTCTTTGCGCACTTTGCTGTTCAGCGCCTGGTGGGCGATGGCCGGCGACGGTTCCACGATGACGCGCAGGGCCTGGATGTCGTAGATCTGTTCGAAGTCCAGTTCTTTGCGCAACATCTTGCGGTAGATGGAATAAGCGTGCTTTGGCCGCCCGCTCACCTGCGCCTTCAACCCCTGCTTCCTGAGTTCCTGGCGCAAGCGCGTGGCTGCCTTTTCTATCCGCAGCGCCCGTACTTCCCGCTTTTCATCCAAATAGCGGGCGATCTCGCGGTACTTCTCCGGCTCCAGATAGCGGAAGGCCAAATCTTCCAGCTGCCATTTGAATTGCCAGATGCCCAGCCGGTTGGCCAGCGGCGCGTAGATGTGGAGCGCCTCATAGGCAATCTCGCGCTGCATCTCGCTGGGCATGTTGCTGGCGCGCCGCAGGTCTTGCAGGCAGTCGGCCATGCGAATGAGGATGATGCGGATGTCGCCCTCGATGATCGAGAGTAGGGCGCGCCGGATGGCTTCCAGGGTGCGGCGGTCGTGCTGCACCTCGAGCGTAAGCTCAGCCGCGGGTTTGTTGCGGCTGGCGCGCTTGGCATGATCGTCGAGCGCCTTGACGCCCTTGACCAGCCCCGTCACGTCGCGGCCAAACTGCTGAGTCAAGGTCGCTTCGGTTACCGCCGTATGGGGTAGCAGCACGTCGTGGAGCAGCGCCGCCGTCAGCGCGTCGAGGTCATCAACACCCAACTCGGACAGAGCCGACAGCACGTTGCGGCCATGATCCAGGTACGTCTCGCCCGACGGCCGCTGCTGCTCGCCGTGGGCTTCCGTGGCAAACAGGAGAGCCGCCCCCAGACGCTCCTGACTCTTATCGTTATGACGACTCCCGGGCAGACTTTTCAGTAAGTCACCCAGGGCGTTTTTCACAGCCTGAATCATGGCCTGACGCCCGTCCTTCCGTGTTTTGGAAGACGTCTGGCTGCGCCGGGTTCCAACCCGATAGGCAGCCAGCGCTATAGTACTGAACGGATAACGTTTTTCGGTTGGTGGGTCGCGACCTCGCGGATCGCGACGTGGCTAACTGGCCGCGGAGCCGGGCAAACTGTCGCCGTGCGAGTTATCGACGCCGGCCGCGCCGCGTTCAGCCGCTTCTCGGCCCGCGTCCAAGACGATGCGCGTCTGTTCCTGCACCTGGTCGGTCAGGTGTTGCGCCCGGCTGCGCGCATCAGAGAAAAGCGAGGTGGCCTTGTCTCGGTATTCGCGGCTGTAGCTATCGGCTGAGTGACGCACCTGGTCGATGCGTTCGCTGCTGGCATGACGGAGATCGGCGCTAAAGCCGGTCAATTGCTCGCGTGTGGTCTGGCCCGATTGGGGCGCCAGGATGAGCGCCGTGGCCGCGCCCACGAGCGCGCCGATGATAAAACCGGCCAGAAAAGAGCCCAGATCACTCTCTTGTTCGTTCATGTTTCATTTCTCCTATCGTTCGCTACTTGCCGAGATTGCGCCGGGGATTGCCGAAGAGGGTCGTCACCCCGCGCCGGATGCCGGCCACGTAGCTGCTGGCCGTCGTCATCGGCCGCACGACGTTCTCGCTGACAAACATCGTCGTGCCGCGAATGGTTCCCAGGGTCTCGTTCGTCTTGAGCAGGATCGGCTTTAACTCGAACTCAAGCATGTTGACCAACCGGACGATCGTGATGAGCAGCAAGATGAGCACAATGCCGGACAGGCACGACATCAGCCCGAGGGCGATGATGAAAATATCGCGGATGATCAGGATGGTGTCGGCGTAGTTATTGGCTAGATAGACCAGCCCGGCGATCATGACAGCCGCCAGGATCAGTGTCACGACGACCCCAACGACTACGTAGACGGGCGGAATCAGCCATTCGCGCCGGACGGTTGTCTCGGAAGTGGCCGGCGTTGCCGGTATCTGTGCATTGCTCATCGCTTAAACCCCATGGGTTGCCCAACACTACAGTATAGCAGGAAAGGGTGGCTTTCTCAATGGCGAACGGCATCTTGCCCGGTCAGCCAGTGGGCGGCCCCTAGCAAGGCCCACGCGCCCAGGCTGGCGCTAACCAGGTGGATCTTGCCTAGCTTCAACAACTCGAAGTTCATGAAGTCGCCCACGAACTGGCCGATGAAGAAGCCCAGCCAGGCCGCGCCCAGGTAGAGCAGGATGTGCTTGGCCGGGCCGCCGAAAACCAGATGGAAGGCCGCGCCGTAAATGCTGGCTAACAGAAAGCCCAGCACCAGCGCCGACGCCGCGCCGGGAATGGTGATCATGGCTCTTTGCGTTCTCCCAAGCTCCTGAAAAGGTTTTCTGACGCGGCCGCCACCCCGCTGATAAGCCCACCGCCCAGACAGACCTCGCCGCTATAAAAGACAGCGGCCTGCCCCGGCGTTACGCCATACACCGGCTCGTCGAGGCGGACGCCCGCGCCGCCGGAACCATCGGGGGTGACGGTCGCCGCAGCCGGTTCGGCCTTGTAGCGAATCTTGACCTGGGCCGCGATGGGGCTGACCGGCGAGGCGCCGGCGATCCAGTTGACGCCGCGCACGACCACGTCTTGCTGCCCCAACCGCTCGCGCGGGCCGACGATGAGCGCGTTCCGGGCGGCGTCCTTGCCCAGCACGAACAGCGGCTCGGGCGCGGCGATGCCCAGTCCCTTGCGCTGGCCGATGGTGTAGAAGGCCAGCCCTTCATGCTGACCCAACGTACGCCCCTCTTCGGTCACAATTGGCCCTGGCTGTTGCACGGTCAGGCTGTATTCGCGCAGGAAGCGCCGGTAATCGCCATCCTTCAGAAAGCACAAGTCCTGGCTCTCCGGCTTGGCTGCCACCTTCAGGCCATGCTCGCGGGCCAACTGGCGCACCTGCTCTTTGGTATATTCGCCGATCGGGAACAGCACGTGGGCCAGTTGCGCCTGATTCAGGGTGTGCAGCACGTACGATTGATCCTTGTGCGCGTCGAGGCCCTGCAATAGCTGGTAGCCGGCGGCCCCGGCGCGCACGCGGGCATAGTGGCCGGTCGCCAAATAGTCCGCGCCCAGCGCCAGCGCGTGTTGCAGCAGATGGTCGAAGCGAATCTGCCGATTGCACTCCACACACGGATTGGGCGTCCGGCCGGCCTCGTGCTCGTCAATGAAGAACTGCACGATGGTCTGGCGGAAGCGCTCTTGCACGTCGATGACGTAGAACGGGATGCCCAGGCGGTCGGCCACGCGCCGAGCATCGCTCATCTGGTCGGGCGTGCAGCAGCGGTTGGCTGGGCCGGCCGGGCCGCTGCCCGGCTCGCTCCACAACCGCATCATAATGCCGGTCACGTCATACCCCTGTGCGACCAGCAGAGCAGCGGCCACCGAGCTATCGACGCCGCCACTCATGGCGACGACGACCCGCGGCGGGGCGGATGGCGTGTGGTTGGCTGGAGACATGGTCATGGGGCGTGCGCTCTGGCCGGATCAGGCCGGCGCGGCAAGGCCGCTCTCCAGCGCGTTGAGCCGGTCAACGGTGCGAAGCAGCGCGTCGATAACCCGATCGATGTCGGCGGCCGTGTTTTGCCGGCCCAGGGTCAGCCGCAGACCGCCCGTCGTCCAGTCGGGGCCGAGGCCGAGCGCCTCCAGGACGGCCGAAGGCTTGGGACTGCCGCTGTGACAGGCGGAGCCGCTGCTGGCGGCGATGCCGGCCATGTCCAGGTACATCAGCAAGTCGTTGCCGCTCAACCCGCGAAAGGCGAAGCTGGCGTGGTGAGGCAGCCGCTCGGTCGGGTGACCGGTGACGGCGCACCGGTCCGGCAAGGCGGCCGGTAGCTCGGTCAGTAGGCGGTCGCGCAGGGGGAGTACGTGGGCCAACCGCGCCTCGCGCTCGGCCATTGCCAGGCGGAAAGCCTCGGCCGCGCCGACGACCAGGGGTACGTTGGTTGTGCCGGCCCGCAGCCCGCCCTCGTGGCCGCCACCGGTCAGCGTGGGCAGCAGTGCGACGCCCGGCCGCACGATCAGGATGCCGACGCCCTTCGGCCCATAGAACTTGTGCGGGGCCAGCGTCATCAGGTCTACCGGCTCGGCGTTCAGGTTCCAGCGCCGGGCGGCGGCCAATTGCACGGCGTCGGTGTGGTAGAGCACGCCCCGCGCGCGGGCCAGCGCGCCTATCTCCGCCCACGGCTGCACCGCGCCGATCTCGTTATTGGCGGCCATAATGCTGATCAGGACGGTATCGGGCCGCAGGGCCGCCTCAACGTCCGGCAGACGGACGCAGCCGGACGCATCGACCGGCACGATGGTCAGGTCGAAGCCGAAGTGATCGCGCAGTTGGCGGGCGGTCTCCAACACGGCGCTGTGCTCGATGGCGCAGGTGATGAGATGATTGCCGCGGCCGGCGGCGCGCGCCGCCAGCATGGCCCCGCGCAGGGCCAGGTTATTGCTCTCCGAGCCGCAGCCGGTGAAGATGACCGCTTCCGGTTCGACGTTCAACAGCCCGGCCACCGTCTCACGCGCCGACTCTACGGCGCGCGCGGCCAGTACGCCCGTCCGGTGGTGCGACGATGGGTTGCCGTAGGTTTCGCTCCAGTAGGGGGCCATCGCCGCCACGACACGGGGGTCTACCGGCGTCGTCGCGCCATGGTCTAAATAG
>NZ_JAYRVJ010000215.1:0-14592 GCF_041918635.1 Promineifilum sp. (SeqCode) | reverse complement strand
TGGCGTGCCGCCGACGACGGCGATCGCTGCCTTCGACAACCGCGCCGGGCGCAGGCTGTCTGCTGGGAATGGCGCCGGTGGTACGGGCGGGTTTCAAACCCGCCCCTACGAGGTCTACATCAACTATGAGACCGAGAAGCTGACCCACCGCCCGGCTGTCGGCGACGAGTTGGCGCTGAAGCTCAACGGCGATCGGGAGCGCGAGACGCAGCTGATCGGCATCAGCCTGCGGCCGTTCGAGGCCGGGGCCTACATGGCCTACGCCGACTTCGAGCAAGCCACCGGCGTGCGCGGCCGGGCCGGGCGGCTGGTGGTGTACCTGGACGGCGACGATCCTGCCCGGCAGACGGCCGTCGCCGCCGAGCTGGTCGCGCGCTACGAGGCGGCGGGGATGACCATCCAGCGCGTGGAGACCGCCGGCAGCCTGCGCGAGGGGTTCCGGGCGCAGTTCAACAACCTCGTCCTGTTGCTCATGGCGTTGGCCGGGCTGACGGCGCTGGTCGGCGGGCTGGGGTTAGCCAACACGATGGCGCTGAACGTCCTGGAGCGTTCGCGGGAGATCGGCATCCTGCGCTCGATGGGGGCGGGGCGGTCGCTGTTGCGCCGCCTGATCCTGGCCGAGGGGCTGGCTATCGCCCTGATCAGCGCCTTTTTCGCCGTGCTGCTGGCCCTGCCGCTGACGGCCGTCCTGGATCGGGTGATGGGCAACTCGCTGCTGGGTAGCCCGCTCTCGTTCGCCTTCGCGCCCGCGGCGGCGGCGGCCTGGCTGGGGCTGGTGGTCGTCATCGGCGTGGTCGCCTGCTGGCTGCCGGCCGAGCGGGCGGGGCGGATGACGGTGCGGGAGGCGTTGGCGTATGAGTAGGGGGACCGGCCGGCCCCTCGCTGGCGTGAACTCCACAGAATCGTCGCGTAGCGTATAATGGCATGAGTGGCCGCGATTTACGAGCGGCTAGAAGCAAATGTGGCAACCAAAACCACCCCATTAGCCGATCCTGCTCTTATCCTCGTTGTCGACGACGACGACTTCTTTCGCGAGGGAGTCGTTTCGTTCTTGCGTCGCAATGATCTGACGACTCTAGAGGCGGCCGACGCGGAATCGGCCTACGCGCTGGCCGTTCAACATCGCCCTGGCGCGGCCGTGGTGGACATCATGCTGCCCGAGCGCCCCGACACCCCCGCCCGGCGCGACCAGAACCAGGGCATCGACCTGGTGCGCCGCCTGAAGCGCGCCGATCCGACGCTAGCCGTCGTGGTGCTGTCGGCCTTCGGCGACCGGAGCGAGGCCCTGCTGCGGTTGGCGCTGGAGGGCGTGCGCGGCGTCGCGTACCTGGTCAAGGGCTGCCCGGCGCGCCTGCTGCTGCAAGGGCTTGAGGAGGCGCGCGCCGGCCACATCATGATCAAGACCACCGATCCCGGCGAAATGGCCGAACTGGCCGAGAAGCTCTGGTCTCACTTGACGCCGCCGGAAAGAGAGTATGTCCGCCGCGCCGTGGAGTTGTTTCCCATGTTGACGGAACGGGAGCAAGCGGTGGCGCTGGAGCTGGCCCACGCCCAAACGGTGGAGGGCGTCGCCGTCGCGCTCAACATCGCCGTGACCACAGCCGAAAAGCACATCCACCACCTCTACGCCAAGCTGGGACTGGACGAGGCCGACCAGCAGCAACCCCCTTTGCGCAAGTCGCTATTGCTGGCTAAGGCGTGCTGGCTGCTCGACATGCTGGGCTACGGGCAGGCAGGCTGATGCCCCGCTGGTTGCGCAACTCGGCTGGCGCCGCGCTCATCCTCACCGTGGTGTTCGGCATCGTCGGCACGTTGAGCCTGCTGGTCGAGGTCGGCCGGTCCTTTGGCGGCTACATGTCCTATGGCTTCCCCGCCGAGGCGTGGGCCGGCGTCGCTCATGAGACACCCGATTGGTGGCCGCCGTTGGCCGATGGTTCTCTGCGCTATGGCGACCGCGTGCTGGCAATCGACGGCTTGCCCCACACGCCAAACGCCTGGGACGCATTCGCGCGCGCCCAGGCCGAACAGCGGCCGGTCGTGCTGACCGTAGACCGGCGCACTACCGGCGAACAACGCCTCATCGAACTACCCGTCCGGCGCGTCACGTGGGCCGATGTTATCGACGTGAAACTCCCCGAAGTATTGGTGGGACTGGTCTTGTGGTTGCTGGGCGTGATGGTGCTGCGCGCCCGGCCGGACGCCCCCGCCAACCGGGTCTTCGTCATCGCCGCCTGCTGCGTCGCCATCCACCGCCTGACCGCCGTCACTTCGCTGATGATCGACGCCCGCTGGCTGGTCAACCTGCCCAAGATCGGCCACATGGTGGCCGCCGGCCTCATCGGCCCGCTGTTGGTTCACCTGGCGTTGGTCTTTCCCACACCCGTCCGGCGCCGGCCGCCGGGTCTCCTGCTGTGTCTGTTCTATGCTCTTGGCCTGATCAGCGGCATGGTGCTGGCGGCGTCGCGGCTGCCCTGGTGGGCGAAACTGCCCCACGGGCTGGGCGTCTTGGCTGACGCGCTGAGCTTCAGGATCATGCTCGTTCTCTTGCTGGTCGGCGTCCTGGCTTTGCTGGTCCGCCTCGTCTGGTCGTGGTTTCACGAGCGACAGACGCGCCGTCAACGGCGGGCGGCGGGCATTGTCTTGTTGGGCTTGTTGGGCGCCATGCCGGCCATTGGTGTGATCCTGGTTCCGCTCATTCCTGGCCTGGTTGACATACGGGCCGCCTTCTGGCATGGCCTGGACCTGCGTTATCTGCTGCTGGTCATGCCCATCACCTTCGCCTACGTCATCGTTCGCTACCAGACCTTTCGCGGCCCGTCGCGGCTGTTTATCTACGTCATTGTCCTGTCGCTCAGCGCGCTGCTGGCGGCGGCGCTGTCATGGCTGTGGGGCCTGGCGCAGCCGGACTGGCCGACCGGTGGGCAGCGCCCGCCGTTCGCCCACCTCTTCACCGGCATCTTTCTGGCCAGCCTCATCTGGAGTACGCAGGCGACCTGGCGCGGCTGGTTCGGCCGCGTGCTCGATTGGGAGCCGCAGAGCTACGAGGCGACGCGGCGCTTCGGCCGGCGTCTGGCCGGCCAACTTACCCCCATTGCTCTGGCGCGGCGGATGACACTGGCGTTGGTGGAGGAGTTGCATCTCGCTCGCGCCGCCGTCTGGCTCTGGCAGCCGGAGCGCGGCGCGTTCGAATTGGCCGCCGAGGCGGGCGAAGCCGCGCCGCCGCTGCCAGCCCGCCTGACGTTCGCGGACGCCGGGCAGGCGCCAGAGCAGCTTGGCCGGTTCTACCGGCTATACATCGCCGGCGCGGCGCCGGCCTGGCTGGAGCCGCTGAGCGTCGCGCAGGCGATTGACGTGGTCATCCCGCTCGTCGCCGAGGAGCGCCCCCTCGGCTTGCTGGGCCTGGGTCATCGCTGGGACGAGGAGATCTTCGACGCGCGTGACCTGGCTATCGCCGAGTTGATCGGCCAGCAGGCGACGCTGTTCCTATTGGCGGCGACGCAGGTGGAGCAGTTGCGCGACGTGCCGCGGCGGGTGGTCGAGGCGCAGGAGAGCGAGCGCCGCCGGCTGGCTGCCGAACTGCACGACACCGTGCAACAGTTTCTCGGCCGGTTGCCCTTCGCGCTGAGCTTCACCGCCGAACAGATACGGACCGACCCCGAGGCGCTGGCCGAGGCGCTGGAGCGCGCCCTGGACGATATAGAGACGACGGCCGAGACGGTGCGGGGCATCCGCTTCAACCTCGCGCCGAGCCAACTGGCGAGCAGTCTGGAGCGGTCCCTAAACGAGTTGGCGGCCCGCGTCGAACGGCGCAATGGGCTGCCCATCGCGCTAAGCCTGGGGGAGGGGCTGGACGAGGCCACGACGCCGGCCACGCGCGAGGCGCTCTATCGCGTCGTCCAGCAGGCGCTCGACAACGTGGTCGACCACGCTGGGGCAACGGCGGTGCGCATCCGGTTTGAGTGCGTCGACGACCGGGTGACCTTCGCGGTGACTGACAACGGCCGTGGCTCCACCGAGGCCGAACGCCACGACGCCCAGACACGGCAACGCTTTGGGCTGTTCTCCATGCGGGCGCGCGTGGAGTTGTGCGGCGGGGGGTTCGATTTCGCGTCGGCCTTGGGGGAGGGAACGACGGTGGCAGGTTGGGTTCCGGCGGCGGGGGGTGGGTCGCCAGCCGCGACGGCGGAAAAATAGAAGTTTTCCTCCATAGCAAATAGAAGAAAACCGCAATTGGTTTCCCCGCTTTTCCCCCTACAATAGAACGATGACCCTGTTCCAGGCGGCCGCCATGGGGGAATGG
Source organism: Promineifilum sp. (SeqCode) (assembly GCF_041918635.1). Lineage (NCBI taxonomy): Bacteria > Bacillati > Chloroflexota > Ardenticatenia > Promineifilales (SeqCode) > Promineifilaceae (SeqCode) > Promineifilum (SeqCode) > Promineifilum sp. (SeqCode). Next base: position 10,292 of record NZ_JAYRVJ010000215.1, on the reverse strand, counting down.
TGTGAGCCGCCAGCGTCCTGACCCCGGCGGCTCGGCTTAGCCCCTCCTCGATCAGCGCGCCCGATTTCCAACTCACCTACACGACTGACGCGAGCAGCGACCAGTTCCATTAAAGGACGTGGTCACGGATGTAGTCCGCGATCGCTCGTGCCATCATCGAGAGGACATACCAATGAATGCCAAGCGATTGATCGTGGTCCTGCTTCTGGGATGGCTGCTGACCCTGACCGGGGGAACCATCCTTTCTCTAGAAGATGATGTACCCATTGGCGTCGAACCCTCGACGACCGCCGGCCCCTACCGTACCGACGACAGCATCTGGATGGCCCCGGCCGGTCGCGCCAAGACAGCTTTCCGCGCGGCGGCCAACGCCGGTGGGCCTGACCAGTTCGGTTATACGTGGGATGACTCCATCCCGCTCGACTGGCTTGACGCGACCACCGGCACGGACACCGGTATGAGCGGCGCCAGCCGCGAGCAAGTCGTCGGCCCCATCAGCCTGCCCTTCGCGTTCGACTATTACAGCAACCGCTATGGCAGTCTCTATATTGCCGCTTCCGGCTACGTCGCCTTCACCGAGTCCCCCTACTGGGATTCGCAACTGCAGGGCGCTCCCAGTCCGGGGCGGCCGAATGACGTGATCGCGCCCTATGCCTCTCTCTTCGGCCTGGCCGACAGCACGGGGCCGAACCGCGTCTACTATCGCGCTGGCGGCGCGGCCCCCAACCGCTACTTCGTGGTGGAATGGCATCAGGTGGTCGAAGACGGCGGCGAGGCAACCTACACGTTTGAAGTTGTCCTGCATGAGAATGGCGACATCGTCTTTCAGTACCTGGCCATGGGAGACGTTAGCTACTGTGGCATAACGGGTATTGAAGATAGCCGTGGGTGGGATGGTCTGAACTACGTACCGTTTTGCCAGGAGCCGCCGTCCAACAGAGCCGTTCGCTTTAGCCGCCCCGCGGACTCGGCCCGCGTCGCCGCCTGGCCGCCCCACGCGGGCGCATTTGCCGCTGCCGGCCAGGAGGTCGCCTTCCGAGTAGGGATCGAGAACACGGGCGAATTGGGCGCGGACACTTATGAGATCGACGCGACCGGGGCGGCTGGCTGGGCCACGGCGCTGTACGCCGCCGACGGAACCACGCCGCTGAGCGACACCAACAGTAACGGGCACGTTGACACCGGCCTCCTGGCGCAAGGTCAGACCATCGCGATAACGGTCAAGATCACCGCGCCGCCCGCGACCCCCACCGGCGGCCACACCGCCACCCGCGTGCGCTTTACCTCATCGCTCAACGCGGGGCGCTGGAGCGACGTGCGCATCGACGTGGCCGCGCCGGCCCGCTTCGCGCAGACGGTCAGCGATCAGGCCCAGTGGTGGGCGGATGACGGTCGCAGCGGCCGTGAACTCCATCTGGTTCAGGCGGCCGGGCAGGGCGTCGTGCCGATTCTCCCGGAAGACAGTTGGGGCAGCTACTGGCGTTGGAACGCCGAGGCCAGCGTGGTGGAAACGCCAACCGGTTTTGCTACCTTCTGGCCCGATGAGCGTGACGTCGCCTACGCGGTTCAGAACCGCTACGGCGACACGGTGCGACCGGTCTCGAAACTGACTGGCGGAAGTCCGCTGGGTCGGCCCAACCCCCGTTTCCCGGCGGCAGCGGCCACGCCGGACGGCCACATCGGCGTCGTTTGGACGGAGACCAATGACGGTAACTCCAATCTCTTCCTCGCCATTCTCGATTCGAGCGGCCGGCCGATCTATGGGCCGGCTAATTTGACGGGCAACACCCAGTCCGGCCAGTGGTGTGTCGACGCGCCCTTCTTTGGCGGTCGGGCCGGCAGCGATTTGGGTATTACGGCGACGGCTGACAACCGCTTCGTCATGGCCTGGCATCAGGCGCTCCCCACGGGCGATGACTGCTATTACGATATCGTCTACAGTATCCGCGATTCGAGCGGGGGCGTCGTTCGGGCCGCCACACCGCTAACCAATGCCGCCGGCGAGGGAACGTTCAGCACGCGGCCGGCGGTGACGGCCCTAAGCGGCAACCGGGCCTTGATCACGTATGAAGGGCAAGGGCCGGCCGGGGATTGGGACTATGGCCTGTGGCTGGCCGTTCTGGGCAGCGGCGGGCAGTTGCTCAAACCCGCGTCACGTTCGGCGCTCGGCAACGGCTATGACTATGACGCCGCTCAGCTGGCGACCGGTGAGGTCATTGTCGTGGTCAGCACCTACAACGCCGACGAAAGACCGGTCATCGATTACGCCGTCTTCAACGGCCAGACGCTCGAGGTCGCCGCCGGCCCCTATATGCTGGATGATCCGGCCAGCCTCGGCGGCATGGAAGAGGCGGCGGTGACGGCTGACCAGAACGGGCGCGCCATCCTCACCTGGAAGGACGCCGATTGGAGCTATCGCGCCTACCTGCACTACGCCCTCATCGGCAACACCGGCGCGCTCATCACGCCGCCGATGATCTACTACACCAGCCGGTATGAGAATCCCTTTATCGAGTCCGACAATAGCGGCTACCACACCACGAGCTATAGCTGGAACCCGCCGGAGGGCGTGGATGGACGGGTGGCGCTCAACGGCGCACTGATTGGCGGACAGCCCGGCCAGGTCGCCCGGGTAGCGGTCGAGGCCGCTAACCTGGGCCAGCAGCCGGCGACGGGCGTGACGCTAACCATGACCCTGAACAATGGCCTGGCCTACGTGAGCGACACGTTGGGCATCGCGCCGACGGTGAGCGGCAACGTGGTGAAGTGGAATCTGCCGACCATGCGGTTGCTGGAGCGCCGCGCGTTCCAGGTGGCCGTCCGCGTGCCGGCCGGGGCGGCGCTGGGTGAGAAGTTCCCCGCGTTGTTGACGCTGGCCTCGGCCGGGCCGGAGGCCAACCCCGCCAACAATGGGATCTCGGCCCAGTTCTTCGCCGCCAGACAAGTGCTGATCCCGACGATCGCCAAGCCGTAAGAGAGCTGGCAGGCAGCGATAGAGAAACCGAGTTTCTTTCGAGAAACTCGGTTTCTACGCCAACTTTACTACCAACCGCTTCCCCACCGCGTGCGCTAACCGCTCCAACGACTCCAACGTGATGGACGTGTTCTCCGGGTCGAGCAGGCGATCGAGTTGCGAACGACTGGTCTCCATGCGCTCGGCCAATTCGGTCTTCGTCAATTGCGATTCGTTCATCACATCTTGAAGTTGCAAGGCCAACAAACGCTTGTGGGCGCGTGCAGTTACTTCCTCTAGAATGCCCTCTTCCGCTAGAAAGTCGTCAAAATCGCTGCCTGTGTGCTGATTCATCTGTTCACCCCGTCATCCATAAATTCCTCCGTCGGCGAGCTAATTTAAGGGCACTCATGCCAATTGATTGTACCATATGTGGTACTTACGTCAATAGCGTTTTAGAATGATAGCCTTGCGTATCCTCTCGACACACTATAGAATAGAAATGAACCGTCATTTCACCATATGAACCGACGCCCGTCCAAAAGGAGTGATTCCCATGAACCAAAACGGCAGCACCCCCCTGACCGACAGAGTCTACACCCGCGCCCCCTACTGGGCCGACGTGCCCGATGAGCAGTGGATGGATTGGCGCTGGCAGATGTCCAACCGGCTCAACACCGTCGAGGAGCTGGGCCGCGTCATCAACCTGACCGAGTCGGAGCGGCGGGCGCTGACGACCAAGGGGTTGTTCCGCGTGGACATCACCCCCTACTTCGCCAGCCTCATCGACCCCGACGACCCCTCCTGCCCCGTCCGCAAGCAGGTCATCCCCACCGACCGCGAGATGGTTCCCTTCCAGTCGATGATGGAAGATTCGCTGGCCGAGGACAAGCACTCGCCCGTGCCCGGCCTGGTTCATCGCTACCCCGACCGGGTGCTGATGCTCATCACCACCCAGTGCGCCAGCTACTGCCGCTACTGCACCCGCAGCCGCATCGTCGGCGACCCGACGCAGACGTTCAGCCGGGCGGAGTTCGACGCGCAGATCGCCTACATCGAGCGCACGCCCCAAATCCGCGACGTGCTGCTGTCCGGCGGCGATCCGATGGTGCTGGCCCCCAAGCTGCTGGACATGATCCTCGGCCGGCTGCGGGCCATCCCCCACGTGGAGATCATCCGCATCGGCTCGCGCGTGCCGGTCTTCCTGCCCATGCGCGTGACGCCGGAGTTCTGCGCGATGATCGAGAAGTACCATCCGTTCTGGCTCAACATCCACGTCAACCACCCCAAGGAGATTACGCCCGAACTGGCCGCGGCGGCCGACCGGCTGACGCGGGCCGGCGTGCCGTTGGGCAACCAGAGCGTGCTGCTGGCGGGGGTCAACGACTCCGTTCACATCCAGCGCAAGCTGGTACATGACCTGGTCAAGATTCGCGTGCGCCCCTACTACCTCTACCAGTGCGACCTGGTGGAAGGCTCCGGCCACCTGCGCACGACGGTCAGCAAGGGCATCGAGATCATCGAGGGGTTGCGCGGCCACACGTCGGGCTACGCTGTGCCGACCTACGTAGTGGATGCGCCCGGCGGCGGCGGCAAGATTCCGGTCATGCCCAACTACGTCGTCAGCCAGGCCCCCGGCAAGGTGGTGCTGCGCAACTTCGAGGGCTTCATCACCACCTATACCGAGCCGCTGGACTATGATCCGCATGAGATCGCTCACCAGGAGGCGTTGATCGCCCGGCGGCCGGAGCCGGGGCAGGCGGGCGTGCTGGGCCTGCTGGAAGGGGAGCGCATGTCCATCGAGCCGGAGGGGTTCAATGACACCCACTCCCGCGGCGGCGGCGAGCACCGGCTGCGCAGCGGTGAGATCGCCCAGAAGTGGCAGCCGCTCGGCGTCGGTTCCATCGAAGTCCATAAGCCCCGCGAGCGCCTGTCGCCCGGGGCGGAAGAACAAGAATAGTACGCTGATGACGCAGATTTCGACGCTGATTTTCGCGGATAAGAAATCGAGTGTTCTATCCGCGAAAATCAGCGCCTCATCAGCGTCATCTGCGTCCCATTCTTCCTGCCATGACCGACGAAACCTATCCCGGCACGCAGGCCGTGCGGCGGGCGATGGCCCTGCTGAAGGCGTTCGACGACGATCACCCGGCGTGGGGGCTGTCCGATCTGGCGCGCCAGACGGGGCTGAACAAGACCACCACCTTCCGCCTGCTCTCAGCGCTGGAACGCGACGGCATGGTCGCCCGCGGCGATGACGGCGAGCGCTACGTCCTGGGGCCGGAGGTCGCCGTGCTCGGCGGCCGGGCGCTGCGAGCCAACAACCTGCGCGCCGTGGCCCGACCGGAGTTGGAACGGCTGGCCGACGACACCCGCGAGACGGCCTCGCTGGAGGTTTTCTCCGGCGGCGAGATGCTGGTCATTGACGAGATCGTCGGCAGCCACTTGATGAGCGGCGTGCCCGACCTGGGCAGCCGCTGGCCGCTCCACGCCTCATCTACCGGTCTGGCGGTCCTCGCTTTCCTGCCGGAAGAAACAGCGGCCAACCTGCTGTCGCGGGTGCTGACGCCGATAACCCCGGCGACAATGACCGACCGGGTAGCGTTGCAGGCCGAACTGGCTTGCATCCGCGAGCGTGGCTATAGTATTGCCGACGAGTCGTTGGAGGTGGGTCTGATCGCTATCGCCGCGCCGGTCTACGACCACGACGGCCGCGCGATGGCTGCGCTCAGCATCGCCGGGCCGAAGCTTCGACTGACGGCCGAATGCGTGCCCGCCATAGGCGAACGCGTCCGCGCCGCCGCCGGCCGCGTGTCCGCTCAACTCGGCTACCGGCCGTAACGCTGCATTCAGAAATTGAAGCTAAAGTTCTGTCTTCCCGTCCAGGACTTTACGCTGCTTTAACAAAGCTACTAGCTGCTCCAGGCTAATTCCGTAGCGCGCGGCGATGCGATCCGCATAGCTCCGCCCTAAGGGGGGGCTTAAAACGATTCGGTAGCTATAGGGGCCGTCCCCGGCGGCGACATCCGTTTGCTCCTCCTGTCCTTGCTCGTATGAAGCTACCATACTGACTACCTGGCTGTCCCCGGGTGTATTCATGTTTAAGTCATGAACGGTGGCCGCCAGTTCGTGCAGGTGAGTGGTAAAGATGGCGCGTAAGCCGATTTGGCGAAAGGCCCGAATAATGTCCTGCGCCAGATAGAGACTCTCTCCCATGTTGGTAGTAGAAAGCGATTCGTTCAAGAGCACCAGGCTATAACGAGTGATCTGTTCAAAGATGGCCCGAATGCGGCGGGCTTCATCCCCAAAGCGCCCTGTACCTAACTCCAACCGCTCCTCTACCGGATAGTGGGTGTAAATCCCCTCGACAGGGCTGACGCGAGCGCACTGCCCTGCAACAAAAAGGCCGGCCTGCGCCATCACCTGAGCCTGACCTACAGCCTGCATGTAGGTTGTTTTGCCTCCCTGGTTAGGGCCTGTCAAGATCACAATTCGGCCACGCGATCCCAGAATGACATCATTGGTTACCACCCGTCCGGCCCGGTCTTTTCCCGGCCCTTGGCTGCTCAAGTGGAGAGCCAATTGGACGTTGTAATTACCCTCGATTTCACAAATTCGTTCCGCGCTGGGGGCTATCTCTGGCAGGCAGACGGGCAGTCCCAACGACTCCACCGCCTGTGCCAGTTCCACTGCCTGCACATAGAAAATGATCTCCGGGCGTAGATCCTTCAGGAAACTGCTGTTCAGGTGCACATAGCGATTTAACTCGCGGGCAATGGGCTTAGTTGTCTTCTCCAACACCCTGGACAGGTCTCGAAACAGGGGAACCATCATCGGTTCGGCCCTCCGGGATGGCCCACTGATGAGAAGACCTCCGGTGATCATGTCGCTGCTTTGAGTGAGCATAGGCAGTGAATGTAAAGAGGCTATGCCTTTCCCATCGACCGCGCTTTTGCCCAGGAGGCGGTCTAGCAGACTGCTCTCTGTAAACCGCTCTGAATTTACTGAAAGGAGCACGGCCTCTTCCGGGCGTAAGTGCTCATCAAGATTCACCCCTACGGTGATGCTCGTACATGCCCGTAAGCTGGCAAGTATCTCCGGCGGGGCTTTAATGACCTGCTGATAATCCCTGTCGGTGATGAATTGATCAATATAGCTTTGCAGCGTTCGTAGTCCCGGTGAATCGAGGTTCCCATCCACAGCCCTAAAAGCCTCACTCAGATGATGAACGCAATCAACCAGTAGTTGCAGTTCGCCCGCTCGCTGAATAACTTCGTGAAGAGAAGTTTCGCCGGCAAAGTGAGGATGGGTGAAAAGCATCAACTCATCGAGCAGCGGCAGCATCGCTTTTAAAGCCTCCGTCAGGACCGGCTGGTGGAGCAGGTCGTTCAGGATGGCCTGTCGGTAGGTGAGTACTGCCGAATCCTGGCATAATTGATACAAGACCTGTCTGATTGAGTCCTGATGAAGGCTGTAGGGGCACATACCTGTGACAAGAGCCTCCAGGGCGAGGTCCTGGATTGCCTCATTTGAAAGCTGCCGGCCAGATCGCCCTTGCCATCCGGTGGGCCAAAGCAGGCTTAAACTTTGTTTGCTCTTTTCAGTATCCAGAGCTAACCCCACCTCCGCTTGAATATTAGCAAGCTAATCAAGCACATTCTCACATTGTCGAAACGCCTCAATTCGCTTTTCTCTCAACCTATTTTTCAGAATCGAGATAAAAACATCATATCCAAAGTGGGTGGCATTATCAAGATGCGTTCCTGGTACGGCAGGCCGGGTCTGTCGGCTAATACTGTTGTTCTCATTACCGGCCGCGTATCCGCCTTCCTCGGTCATCTCCCTTAGCGGTGCGCAAGCTTCCCCTCTTGCCTACCTGCAACTTAAGGAAGCTATCCTACATGTGAAGCGGTGTGCCTAATATTGCGCCTCCCGATACAGATCGCCAGAAGAATTGCGTGCTATACTGTCGCCCATACGACAAACGTCTCGGCTTGCCGCTCCGTAACTTAAAAAGGTTCGCATCGTGTAACACAAGCTCTCCATCTTGCGAAGGAAGAAAGCTCACATGACAACGATAGCTCCCCCGATCGACCTCAGCCACGTCGTCGAAGCCGGTATGATCACCTACAAGGGTCTGCCCGCCCCGGTGATCTGTGACTTCCTCAGCCGCGAAGCCTCGCGCCAACATTACGCGCCCGGCGTTGAATTCCAAATCGGTCGAATTGACATGGTCGCCAACACCGGCACCTACGTGGACTCGCCTTTCCACCGCTATCCCGATGGTAAGGATTTGTCGGAAATACCTCTGTCCTCGCTGGCCAACCTGCCGGCCATTGTTCTGCGTGTGCCGCCCGGTCGTCGCGCCGTTAGCGCCGCGGCCTTCGATAGATTGGATGTGACCGGCAAGGCCGTTCTCGTCCACACCGGCTGGTCGCGCCATTGGCGCACCGATACCTACTTCGAGGGCCATCCCTTCCTCACCTTCGATGCCGCTGAACTCCTGCGCGATCGCGGCGCGGCGCTGGTAGGCATTGACTCCTATAACATCGACGACACGGCCGACGGCGCGCGGCCGGTTCACTCGACCCTGCTGGCGGCTGAAATACCCATCGCCGAACACCTGACCGGCCTCGATCAGCTCCCTGACGGTGGTTTCCGCTTCTTCGCCGTGCCGGTCAAGATCAAGGCCTTTGGCACCTTCCCGGTGCGCGCCTTTGCCCTGGCGGCTTAGTTAGGCAGAATGCGCCGCGCCGCCATCATCGGCACGCCCGGCTCCGGCAAGAGCACGCCGGACGAGCGGTTAGCGGCGCGTCTGGGCTACCAGCCATGAACGCCCCACTGTCTCGCCCCCATCCCCGCCCGCACATCCTGGTCATCGAGGACGACCCGGCCGTCGCCGCGAGCCTGCACGACGCCCTGCGCGAAAACGGTTACACCGTCACCGGCAAAGCCACCGGCCGCGAGGGCGTCACCTTCGCCCGCGACCATCATCCACAACTCATCATCCTTGACGTGCGCCTGCCCGACGGCTCTGGCTTCGACTTTTGCCGCGAGCTGCGCCAGCTCGGCCTGCGCCAGCCCATTCTAATGCTGACCGTGCGCGGCGATGAGGTGGATAAAGTCCTGGGTCTGGAGATGGGCGCGGACGACTACGTGACCAAGCCCTACGGCCTGCGCGAGTTGCTATCGCGCATCCGCGCCCTGCTGCGACGCGCCTATGGCGAGCTGTCGGCGCAGGGGGGCGATCTGCTCTACGCCGGCGACCTGGTGATCGATCTGGCCGGCGGCAAGGCGCAGCGCGGCGGGCGCGAGTTGGCGCTGACGCCGACCGAGTTTCGCTTGCTGGCCTACCTGGCCCGTCACCCCGGCCAGGCGCTCAGCCGCGGCCAGCTTCTCGAAGCGGTGTGGGGCTATGATGCCGAGGTGGAGAGCGAACGCACCGTCACCGTGACCATTCGCCGGCTGCGCGAGAAGGTCGAACCCGACCCCGCCGCCCCGTCACTCATCCTCACCGTGCCCGGCGTTGGCTACCGTCTGGTCGCGTCCCTGTAGCGAGCTAAAAGAAGAATCCACAGATTTCGCAGATGACACAGATTTTCTTTAATCTGTGTCATCTGCGAAATCTATGGATTCTTCTTATTACAAAACTGTAACCGCGCCGCAACCGGGGCGAAACCTCCCGCCCGCACACTATGGGCGGAGGTTGATGCATAGTGAAGCGGCGGATTCTCTTCCTTTTATTGCTCGCCCTGCCCGCGCTAGGGCTGGCCGGCTACACCGGCTACCAGCGCCAACGCCAACCGGCCGCGCCCCCGCCTGCGCCCCCCGTGACCGTCCCCGTGACGCGCGGCGAGGTCATTCAGACTGTCACCGCGCCCGGTCTGCTCGTCGGCGTGCAGGAGATGGCCCTGAGCCTGCCGGTCGGCGGGCGGCTGGTCGAGTTAAACGCGCGGCCGGGCCAGACCGTCCGAGTGGGGGACGTGCTGGCGCGGGTGGATGACGCCCCCTACGCCGCTGCCCTGGAGCGCGCCCGGCTGGCGCTGGACGAGGCGACGGCCGAGTATGAACACCAGCTGGCCGAATTGTCGCTGGCAGTCGAAGGCGGCCAGGCGCAGGTAGACGGCGCTCGCGCCCAATACACCCCGCTGACCCCGGCCGAGATCGCCGTGCAGTCCGCCATCGAGGCCGAAGCGCGCGCCCTGAACGAGTACAACAAGGCGCTCGATCGTCCCTGGGAGCCGGCCGACGTGGTGGAGGGGTATCGCCTGGAGTACGTCGCCGCGCAGCGCCAGCGCGAGGTCGCCGAGGCGGAATTGGCGGCGGCGCGCAACCGCCA
>NZ_JAYRVJ010000214.1:0-2402 GCF_041918635.1 Promineifilum sp. (SeqCode) | reverse complement strand
GCGGATGTCGGCCAGATTCTCGCGATCCGGCCGGGTGGCCGCCGCGCCGTAGAGGTAAACGGCGACGCCCAGTTCTTCGCCCACGCGCTTGCCCAGCCGGCGGGCCAGCACGACGCACTCCTCCATCGTCACCCCGCGAATAGGGATGAGAGGGCAGACGTCGGTCGCGCCGATACGTGGGTGCTCTCCGTGGTGCTGATCGAGATCGATCAGTTCCTTGGCCGCGGCGATGCCGCGGTAAGCGGCGTCGACGACGTCATCCGGCGCGCCGACAAAGGTGATGACGGTGCGGTTGTGGTCGGGATCGGCGCTGACGTCGAGCACCTGGACGGCCCCGCCGCGGATGGCGTCGGCGATGCGGCCATAGACGGCCGGATCGCGGCCGTTGCTGAAGTTGGGCACACATTCTACAAGGGCTTGCATGTGTTTAGGATTCCTCCTGTGGATCGTTGTGGGTTGTTGGTTGCTGGTCGTGCTCACGGCTCGCCCGCAGTCGCGCCTTGACGCGCTTCCACACGTCCCTAATGCGCTCGGCGGCCGACTTTTCGATAGGCTGCGGGCTGTAGCGCGCTTCGAGAAAGGCGTCGGTCAGGCCCTGCAAGTCTTCCCCCGCTTCGGGCCAATGCGCTTTCAACCCTTCGGCATATTCGAGCGGCGTGTCACTCTGCCGCCGCGCCACGCCGCGCTCCCCGGCCCGCCTGACAGTAGCCAGGTAATAGTAGCGGATTTGCTCACGCGGCGAGAGCGCGCCCAGACGAATGAAACGCGGTCGCGGCAGAGGACTCTTATCCTGCGTCGGGGCGGATGAGTGGGGGGCTAACCTTTCCCGCAGATCGCGCCGCGCCCGCCGTGCCCGGCGTCGAAGATTCAGCCAGAACGCCTTGATCCACTCTGACACGGTGGCCCACCGGCCGCGCACTTCCCCCCACTCCACGCGGTAGCCCCGCTCGCGCAGGAAGAATATCAGCGCCCCAATGATGATGGCGATCAGCAGCGCCCAGAAGGCGGAACTGATGATAAAGGTCAGTTCGGGACTGGCGGTCGGCGGCGGCGTGGTGGCTGGCGGAACGACCGGCGTCGGCATCGGCGCTATCTCCGGCGTGGGTATAGGCTCCTGGCCGACCGTGTTGGTCAACGAGGCCAACAAGGAGGCAAAGAGGAAACCGATTATGGAGTAAATCATGCCGACGGCGTACAGCAAGCCGTTGAGTACCGCGGAGAGAATACGGCTGATGGCGAACGATGAGCCGATGGGCAAGAAAGCGGCCCCCAGGGCGATGACCAGCAAGAGAAGCAGCGAACTGCGCTGCCAGCCTCGCTCAACCGTGACGTCTTTGGCCATGCCGTCGAATAGCCAGAGGGCATTCAGCCGCAGCATACGCGCGTGGCTCAACAGCCACAGTCCGGCCAGAAAGTAGACCAGCAGCGCCAGCAGCATGCCGGGGTCCAGTCCTAGCCGCGTGATCTCGAACGGGTTGGCCACCGTCGCCAACTCGCCCATTTCATAAGTGCTCAGCGCCGCCAGTAAGACCATGATCATGCCGCCGGTGAGCCACTGCCGCAGGTATTGCTCCTGGAGCATCTGTCGAGGGACCTGGATCGGCCGGTCGTCGGCCTGGGCCTTCTGCTCGGCGAACGACAGGGTATAGTACTGCAACTCCGCCTCGCTGACGTCGAGTTGAGTGAAGATGCGGCTAGCCGACACGGCCAGCCACCAGGCTACCAGTGTCGTCAGCACGGTCGTGATGAAGCCGCCGGCCAGAAAGAAACTGAGTGGGGCAGCCAGGTAGAGGCGCACCTCGGCGGGGGAGGGCAGACCGTCTCCAAACAAAACCCAACTGACAATGCGCGACAGGACGACGAGCAGCAGCAGTTCGGCCGCGCGGTAGATGCCGCGATCGACGCCGCGACTATTGGGGTGATGGAGCCAGGCGGTCGTATACACGCCCTCGAGCGCGGCGAAGAAGCACAGCAGGGTCAGCATGGACCACGGCTCTTCCGGCGCGCCCAGCTGGACGATGACTAGCAAGGCCACGGCCGGCGCGGTAGCCATAACGGCCATGAGCACTGGCCGGATGAGCCGGCGCGTCCAGGGATCGACCTGAAAGGCCAGACGCGCGCCAGGGGGCGGGACACGTCGCTGCCGGGCCGCGGCGATCACCCCCTTGTTGCGAACTGGACGCCAACGGCGTTGGCTCATGCTCTCCCCCGTGGCGCACTCGTTGCCTGCCACTGGCCGCCCGCGCCCTGGCCTAACCGATCGAGAGCGGCCCTGCCGGTGATGTTGTAGGCCTGGAAGCCAAGCCGGCGTGCCCGCTCTCGCACCTGTCCAAAATTGGCGCTCGGTTCGATAGCGATCAGGATGGGATTGAATCCGGCGCGCACCATCTGGTGCAGCGTAT
>NZ_JAYRVJ010000213.1:0-2388 GCF_041918635.1 Promineifilum sp. (SeqCode) | reverse complement strand
TTACCTGTATCGAACCCTGTACGACTGCCGGATTGCATGATGGCGAACCTCCAGAGGCAGTGTAGCATAGGAAGTGCGCGCGCTTGTCGTGCAGGATACAGTTTGAGCTAATTGGCCGCCTAGGTTTCCCCCTCAGCCGGCCATTTGCCCCATGGCGCTGAGCGTATTGATGAGCGTATGAGCCAGCCAGCCCGGCAGCATACTCTTCGACCGCCAAAACAGCCAGCCTTGCAGCCAGCCGGCCAGCCATTGCACCGGCAAAAGCAGCCCCAGGCGCGCGCTGGCCGTTAACAGGAAGAGGTGTGGTAGCAGGAACAAGAGCGACTGGATCAGGTTGCCGATGACGAAGCCAAAACGCCGCATCAGCGCTCCGCCCAACAGGCCGCGGAAGAACAACTCCTCACCGAGCGCGACCGTCAGCGCCTCGATAAGAAAGACGCGGGCGACGTTGGCCGCCGTCAGGGCCAGACCGGTATAGGCTGACTGGGCGATCTGCGGATCGTTCAATAGGTCGGCGGGAATGAACCTGAAGACCAGCGCGCTGAGGGCAGCAATGATGACCACTACCCCCAGCGCCCACAGATAGTACACGGCCGGGCTGCCGCGCAGGCCCACCTTGCTCAGCGCCTCGCGCCACGGGTCGCCGCGCAGCCGGCGATAAATCACATAGAGCAGGGCGATGCCGCCGAAGACGATGAGTTGCAATGGGATATTCATTATGGTCGCGCTCGGCTTCCACCCGTGTTCAGCTATCCGGTGGGCGCGGCGACCCAACTACTGCACCGTCGCCGGCGTCCAATGCAGCGACAGCACGCCGATCAGCAACACGGCGTTGACGGCCATCGGAACCAGGGCGATGGGGCTAAAGAACAGCGTGAAGAGCACCAGTGACGCGGCCGAGCCGACGATGACGAGCGGTTGGAACCACGTGGCCGGGACGAACCAGCCAAACAGGCTCAGGAAAGCGGCGACGAAGGCCAGCGTGGCCCCCGTGCCCAGCAGCATGGACGCCAGGCCACCTTGTTTGGGCAGCCCACCAATCCCGGCGATGATGGCCTGTGAGTTCTCACCCCAGGGCCAGATGATCGTGGCCTTCGGACCGGGGTTGTAAACCGACAGGGCGAAGTGTCCGGCGAGGATGAGCAGAGCGGCAATAAGAATGCGCAACATGATGAAGCCTCCTTCACGAATGAAGTATGAACTGTCACGCGGTCATGCGATGACACCCCCAATCATAAGGGTTGTTTGTCACTGATGCGTCTATCAAAAGTTATAGTTTGTATGGCGTTGAAGCTTGGGCTACTCTCCCCCCTGCTCCCCCGCTCCCCCGCCCCCCTGCGCCATGGGCGGAGCGCCTCAACACGCTAAGAACCGAACTCTACCCCCACCTATGGGCCGACCAGCATGCCTACATTGAAGACCTGTTCGCGCCGCTGCTGGACGGCCGCCTGAGTATGGACTATGAGCCGGCGCTCATCCACAACGATCTGGCGCCCTATCATCTGCTGCTCGACCCGACGACCGGCCGGCTGAGCGGCGTGCTGGACTTTGGCGAGGCGGGCTGGGGCGATCCGGCGGGCGACTACGCCCTGCTGCTTGGCGCCTATGGCGGGTCGTTTGTGCGGCGCATGGCCGGCGCCGACCCGGCCATTTCCGATCTCCTCGAACGCGCTCGCTTTCGCGCCGCCTATTTGGAGCTGGAATGGGCGCTCAAGGGTGTGCGCACGGGCGACCCGGCCTGGTATATCGTCCACATCGGCCGGGCGAGAGAATAAATGAACCACGGATTCGCACGGATTTAGCGGGTCAACACGGATTGAATCAGGCCGCCTCTTCAAAATCTGCGAGATCTGCGGATTATTCCGCTTCCGGCTCGATACGCACCCAGCCGTGGCGCAACTTCTTCGCCGCCGCGTCAAAGCAGTAGTAGTGGCCGCCGTCGCGCCCCGGTTGGGCTTCGCTCAGCGAGATGGGGACGCCTTTCAGGTGGCACAGATAAAGCGTGCCCACCGCGCCGTGGGCGACGATGGCAATGTCGCCCTCCTGTACACCCCTGCTCCCCTGCTCCGTTGCTCCCCTGCCGGCTAGAATCGCCTCGATAGCTGCCATAAACCGCGCTTGGGCCTGGCGGGCCGTCTCCCAGCCGCGGATGCTCTCATCCGGCCGCTCGAACAGCAGCCGCGCGGCGACGGCGTGTTCCGCCTCCGGCAAGAAGCCGGTTGACGAGCGCTCCACTTCGCCCAGCGCGGCCATCACGATTGGTGTGAGGCCCAGATGGCCGGCCAGGATGGCGGCCCCATCGAGCGCCTTCTGCTCGTCGCTGCAATAGACGGCGGTCAGGCCGTGCACCCAGGGTCGGGCCAGCATGGCCGTCATGCGCGCCCGCCC
>NZ_JAYRVJ010000212.1:0-2343 GCF_041918635.1 Promineifilum sp. (SeqCode) | reverse complement strand
GATCCGGCGGCGCTGGGTGACTTCCTGGTCAGCGAGATCCCGCGCCTGCTGCGGGCCGACGCCGCCGCGCTGCTTTTCCCGGAAGGGGACGCGCCGGGCCAGCTCGTCTTCCGCGCTGCCTACGAGTGGCCGGGCAATCCCGTCGGCCGCGCCGTCGCCGTCGATGAGACCGCCGGGCCAGGCTATGCGCTACATCGGCGGCAGGCGTGGCAATCAGAGCGGGGAAGCCAAACAGAGTCCGCATCTTCAGATGCGGACGACCTCAACGCGAGACGCGCATCTGAGGATGCGCACTCTGTGGTGGACGGGGGCGCAGATGCGAACGGGCGCACATCTGAGGATGCGCACTCTGTGGTGGACTCTGTGGAGCAAAATGGCTGGCTGGCCGAAGGGCTGGACAGCTACGCCTTCGTGCCGCTGCTCATCGGCGGCGGGGCCATTGGCGTGCTAGGGTTGGGCAGCCACGGCGCGCGGCAGCTGGACGATGATGAATTGCGCTTCGCCCGCTTACTGGCCAACCAGGCCGCGCTCAGCTTCGAGCAGGTCCGGCTGCACCGTCTGGAAAGCCAGGGGCAACGCATGGAGCGCGAACTGCAACAGGCCCGCCGCATCCAGATGAGCCTGCTGCCCGGCCGCTACCCCGAGATTGCCGGTTGGGACTTCGCCGCGACCTATGAATCGGCGCGGGAGATCGGCGGCGACCTGTATGACTTTATCGAATGGCCCGACGCGCCGGAGCGCATTGGGCTGCTCATCGCCGACGTGTCGGGCAAGGGCACGGCCGCCGCGCTGTTCATGGCCCACAGCCGGGCCATGATTCGCGGCGCGGCCCAGACCCGGCCCAGCCCGGCTGATACGCTGTCGCAGGCCAACGTGCTCATCGCCCGCGACAACCACGCCATGCTGTTCGTCAGCGCCTTCTACGCCGTCCTCGACACGGGCAGCGGCCACCTGACCTTCGCCAACGCCGGCCACAACGTGCCCCTGCTGCTGCGCGCCAGCGGTGACCTGGAGGAGGTCATGTGCCGGGGCATGGTGTTGGGCATCATGGACGATATGACGTATGATGAGGATGAGCTTGTGCTGGCTCCCGGCGATACGCTGGTACTCTACACCGACGGCATCACCGAGGCCATGGACGCCACGGATGAGTTGTTCGGCAAGGCCCGCCTGAAGGAAGCCATCGCCGGCGCGGCTGTGCGCAACGCCCGCGACGCCATCGACGCCATCATCACCGCCATCCGCACCTATACCGGCGACACGCCGCAGGCCGATGACCTGACCGTGGTCGCCATCAGACGAGAGACAGTTGTGGCGCAGGTTTCTTAACCTGTGTCTCAGGTCACAGGTTAAGAAACCTGTGCCACAACTGCTTTGGGTAGGTTATGTCAATTCGTGTGTTGCTAGTAGATGACCACTCCGTAGTGCTCGATGGCCTGCGGATGTTCCTGGGGCTTGACCCGGAACTCGAAGTCGTTGGACGAGCGACCAACGGGGCCGAGGCGGTCAAGCAGGCCCACGCGCTGCGGCCCGACGTGGTGCTGATGGACCTGCTCATGCCGGTCATGGACGGCATCACCGCCACGGCCATCATCCGGCGCGAGTTGCCGGACGTGGAGGTTGTCGCCCTGACCAGCGTTCTGGAGGATGACAAGGTGATCGGGGCCATTCGCGCCGGAGCCATCGGCTACCTGCTAAAGGATACCGAGGCGGATGAGTTGCGGCGCTGCATCAAGGCCGCTGCCGGCGGCCAGGTGCAGCTGTCCCCCCAGGTGGTGGAGCGGCTGCTCAGCGAGGTGCGCGAGCCGGCCCTGCCGGAACGGCTGGGCGACTATGAGCAGGAGGTGCTGCGGCTGCTGGCCCGCGGCCGTTCCAACGACGAGATCGCCACCGCCCTCCACGTGGGCGAGAAGACGGTCAAGACGCTGGTGGGCGGCATCCTGACCAAGCTGGGCGTCCCCAGCCGGACGCAGGCCGCGCTCTATGCCGTGCGGACGGGGTTGGTGTCGCTAGAAGAAACAGCGTTGAATTAAAGTGACAGGACAATAACGTGTGAACAATCGACAGCGAATGCTCCTACTCGTCTTATTGACAACGTTACTAGCCCTAGTCGCCTGCTCCCCCGGCGGCGCGACCGAGGTGAGCGACGCGCCCGCCGCGCGCTCGGCGGCCACGGCCGGCGACGACGAGCTTGTCCAACTCGTCTATCAGGACTGGCGCACTGACTGGTTCCCCGGCATGGCCCAGGAGATGCTCGACCAGTTCCACGCCACCCACCCCAACATCCGCGTCTTCTACACCCCCGACCCCGAAGACGTGACCATCGACATGCCGCCCATGTTC
>NZ_JAYRVJ010000211.1:0-14116 GCF_041918635.1 Promineifilum sp. (SeqCode) | reverse complement strand
GCCCGCCGCCGGCGGCTCGAACACCAACGCGCTGCCGGCCCCACTCGTGGGGGAGGCGATGGCCAGGAACCGGCCGTCGAAGCTGGCGACATTGCCCCCTAGCGCCGCGTTGAGGTTGGTCACGATCAGGCCCGGCGCGACGGCCGCCGGATCAGCCGCCCCTTGCGCGCAGGCGATCTCCACCGGCTCCGCGCCGTCCAGACCGATCTGGACGCGGTCGCCGGCGCTCAGATCGACCGCCGGGCCAAGCTCGGCCGTGCCCACAAAGCGGACGCCCTCGGCGTTCTGGCCGCGAAACTCGCCCGGCGCGACGCCCAGCAACAGTGGCAGCGCGTCGGCGGCGCGCGGCGGTTCGAAGGCGATCCGGCTGGCCCGGCCCAGGGTATGGGAACTGAGGATGAGCCGCCGGCCGTTGTGGCTGGCGATCGGGGGCGTCAGGGCCAGGGCCACGGCGCGGTTGATATGGCCGGCGATCTCGTCCAGCCGGGTCAGGCGCGGGTCGCGGCCGCGACAATCTATCTCCAGCAGGTGATGATCGTCCAGCGTCAGGCGCAGGAGATGATCCTGGCTCAAGTCTGCGCCGGCGCTCAAGTCAACCGTGCCGGCTACCTGGGCCGGCGTGGCGTCCTGACCGTTGAACTCGGCCGGGGCGGCGACGCCGAAGATGGCCGCCGTCGCGTCATCCGTCTCGGGCAAGTCCAGCACGATCTGGCTGCTGGCCCCCGCCCGGCGCGAGGTGATTTGCAGGAACTTCCCGTCGTGAGTAGCCACTTTCTTGCGGAGCGCCCGATTGATGGCGCTTCGGATCTCTTCCAGCCGGACGCGGGCCGGGTCGGCGGCGCCGGTGGCGCAGGCGATCTCTACCGGCTCCGCCCCGTCGAGGCCGATCTTGACCCGGTCGCCGGCGCTCAGGTCGATGCCCTCGCTCAGATCGACCGCGCCTGCCAGCCGGGCCGGCGCGGCCTCCTGGCCGCGCGTCTCGCCCGGCGCGACGCCCAGGAGCCGGGCCAGCGCGTCGCCGCTGCCGGCCGCGCCCAGGACGATGCGGCTATTCGCGCCCCGGCTGGGCGAGGTCAGCGTCAGGTGGCCGTCGCCGTGGGTGGCGACGATGGGCGTCTGGTTCTGGGCGATACCCAGGTTGATGGCGTTGACCAGCTCATCGATGAGCGTGGCCCGCGGGCGCGCGCCGGCCACGTCGATCTCTACCGCCGGATGGTCGTCAATCGCCAGGCGGAGGTAGCGGTTCTGGCGCAAATCGACGCCGCGATGCACGTCCAGCGTGCCAGTCAGGCGCGCGTTCTCCGCCCCCGCCCCAACGGCCGTCCGGCGAGTGAAGCCGAAGACCGCGTCGGCCGCCTCGCCGGTGACGATGGCGCGGGTGACGAAGCGTTCGGCGCGCCGAGCGGCGAGCGGCGCGACTTCGATGCTGCTGCCGCTGCCCTCGCTGCGCGACAGCAGATTCAAGCGCTGGCCGTCGGTGCTGGCGATGTCCGCGCCCATTTGTTCATCGATGGCGTCGGCTAACTCCTGCGGCGTCGCCGCGTTCAATTGGGCGGGGTCGGTCTTCGTCCGCAGGTCAACCGTCACCGGCGGCCGGCCGTCCAGGCTCAATCGCAGCAAGTAGCGCGAGCGCAAGTCCACGCCCTGACTCAGATCGGGCTGGCCCAGCACGCGCCCGGCGCTGGCGGCCCGTCCGTGAAAGAGGCGCGGGCGAATGCCGAAGATGAGTTCCGTGGCATCCTCCTCCTCGGGGGTCAGGAAGACGATCTCGCTGCTCAGGCCGGAAGAGGCCGAGGTCAGGATGACGTTGCGGCCGTTATGGGTGGCGAGGCGCGCCCCCAGCGCCTCGTTGATGGCTGCGACCA
Source organism: Promineifilum sp. (SeqCode) (assembly GCF_041918635.1). NCBI lineage: Bacteria > Bacillati > Chloroflexota > Ardenticatenia > Promineifilales (SeqCode) > Promineifilaceae (SeqCode) > Promineifilum (SeqCode) > Promineifilum sp. (SeqCode). The sequence continues at coordinate 12,251 of NZ_JAYRVJ010000211.1, read as the reverse complement.
GTTCTGGCAGTTGCGTGTTCTCCGGCAACTGGCCGGCGCAATCGATCTCGTGCTCCGCGCCGTCCACGCGCAGGAGGAGGCGCGAGCGCTCGCTGAGGTCGACGCCGCCGCCGAGGTCGCGCCGGCCAACGACCTGCGCCGAGAGGGTGTCACGGCCGATGTGGGTCTTGCTGATGGGGCCGAAGAGGCGCAATAGCGCCTGCTGGGCCGCGGCCTGCTGGAAGACGATGCTGCTACCCAGCCCGGCTGTCGGCGAGGTCAACGTCAGGAACCGGTCGTCGGCGGTCACCGTCCCCTCGCCGAGGATGGCGTTCATCTTTTCCACGACCTGACTCAACAGCGTGCTGGCCGGATCGGGGCCGGCCACGTCGATCTCGGCCAGGCGCGCGCCGTCGATGAGCACGCGCAAGTAGCGCGCCTCCGACAGATCGAGCAGGCCGCTCAGATCGACCAGGCCGCGCACCCGCGCCGGGGACTCGTCCCGGCCGTTATAGGCGCGCGGCGGCAGGCCCAACACGGCGTCGGCGGCGTCATTCAGGATGTCGCGCACGTCGATGACGCTGGCCGCGCCGGGCCGGGTGGAAGTCAGGGTCAGGAAGCGGCCGTCGAAGGCGGCAATGGGCTGCTCCACTTCGGCGTTGATGTTGTCGGCGATGAGTTGGCCGGGCACGGCGCTCAGGTCGGTCGCGCCGGCTGTCACGTCGATCTCGAACGGCCCAGTTCCGTCCACGCCCAGGCGCAGCCAGCGGTTCTCGCGGCAGTCGGCGCCCAGGCTCAGGTCGGCTGTGCCGCGCACGTGCGCCGGCAGGCTGGACAACCCCCGGCCCAGGGCCGCGCGCACGCCCAGCACCCGTTCGGCAGCGTCGCGGCCGTTCGGCTCCGCGATCGCGACGGCGTCCCCTTCCGGCCGCGTCCACCACGTGTCGAGGTCGGCGTACTCGTCGGCGATGTGCAGCCCCAACGCCTGCGCGGCGATGCGCAGGATGCCCTGGACGGTCACCGTGCCGTCCAAATACGTGCGGATGTAGCGCTTCAGGTGCTCGCGGAACTGCTCGACCGATTCATCTGGCCGCGGAGCCAGGCCATACAGGGCGGCGATGCGCGCCAGATCGTCGATCCGCGGCTGGAGCCGGTCGGCGTAGTCCACCCAATGGGACTGCATAACCGCCGCCAGGCTGTTCTCCGCGTCCTGCAGCTCGCGCCCATAGGCATCGACCACGGCGTGGAGCGTCTCGCCGCGCGGTTGCTTTTGGAAGGTCGACGGCAGATAGCTGACGATGCGGTCGGTCTTGTTGGCCACTTAACTCACCTCTTCCTGAACGACGATATCGGCCGGCTGCATGTCGAGGACGACCCACCACTTGTCGCCGCCGACCGTGGCCGCGACGCGGAAGTCGCCGCTCTCGATCTGCTCGTCGGTCGCCGGCTGTCCATCCGGGCCTTGGAGCAGGCTGCGGTCGGGGATGCGCGTGCTGGTCGGCACGAGCGGCGGCGTCTCGCTGAGCGTACTGGTGATGACCAGCTTCAGCGCATCCAGATCGTCGGTCGCGCCGCCGGCCCGGCTGGCGACGACGGCGTTGACGATGCCGTCCACCAGCGTCGCCATCGCCGGGCGTCCCAGGTCGGAGCGCCAGACGAGCACGTCCACGATTTGCCGCTCGACCACATCCTCGACCGCCTTCATCGCCTCCAGCATGGCCTGCCCCTCGGCCGGCTGGCCGCTGCTCAGCCCGTCTACATACGCCTGGAGGGCCTCGATCAACTGGTTGACGACCTTCAGCTTGCCGGCGGGGGTCAGGCCGGGGGCCAGCGTCGCCAGGACGCGCGGCTTGAAGAAGACGTAGCGGCTGATGACCAACGCCTGCACGCCCGCGGCCCGCGTCTCCTGCACCGCCCCGTTAAGGCTGACATACCGCTCCGGCTCGGCATTGATCAGTAGTGTGACACTGCCCGGATCGGAGCGGTGGTCGGGCTGACCGTGCGGGTCCCAGACCTCGACCAGCTCGCCGCCACCCTCCACCACGACCCGCTGGAGGGCGGCCAACGTGGCCTTGCCCAGCGAGCGCAGAGCGGCCTTGGCCCGCAGCCGCAATTCCTCGTCCGTCTCGTCGTCCGCGCCCAGGAAGGTCGCGTCGAAGTTCGTCACGCGGGTGATGCCGACAATGGGCTGCAACAACTGGCTGATGGCCCCGGCCGGCACTTTGCCCTTCTCGTTCTTGAAGTCGGCCGTGGCGCGGATGGGCGCGTCGATGCGCACCTGGCCCTGCTGCAAGGTACGCGGCTGCGTCGTCTCGAAGATCACGTCCGCCTTGGTCGTCGCCAGCACCGTGCCCTCGGGGATGGTGATGTTGCCGACCGCCCCGGCCTCGCGGAAGAACGTCTCCAAGCCGACGGCGAACTCCTTCGTCTTGCGCGTGATACCCAGGATGGACACGACCAGTTCCAACGAGCGCCCGGTGGCGGTGTCGATGAAGGCGGAGAGGTAGGCCAGATTGATCTGCTCGTAGACGGTGTTGATCTCGCGGCTCACCGCCTCGCTCAACGTGCGCGTCACGCTGCCGACGTTGATGTCAGTCAGCGGCGAGCGGCTGTTGGGCCGGAAGTAGTCGACGCGGAACTCGGAGTTGTCGTCGGGCCGCGTGCCGTTCTCGTCCCACTCCACGGCGTTGCTGCCAACGTTGAACACGTAGTCGATCTCTTTCAGGAAGGCGTAGGGCAGGCTGTCGTGGAGGCCGGTGATGCCGCGAATGTCGTCGGCCGGCTCGGACAACGGGTAGAGATCGCGCTTCAGGTCATACAGGATCGGCTCGTTGACGACGCCGCCGACGATGGCCGTCAGCACGTCGTCGACGATCTCCTGATAGGGCCGGGTGATGAGCGTTACGGTTGGCTGGTTCATAGGTCCAGACTCCTCAAATAGGGGCTAGGGGGTAGGGGCCAGGGAAGAGCAAGTGATTCATGGTCTTAGAAACCTTCCAGGAAGAAGGGAAAGACGAGATTGAGAACGGTGTCAGCGTGGATGGGGCGCAGGCGCACGTTGATGTCGATCTGGGTGCGCTCGACGGGGCTGGTCTCCACGGTGACGCTCAGCACTTCGGCCACGCGCGGCTCCATCGCCAGCGCCTCCAGGACGTAGAGCTTGGCCCGGTTGCGGTTGCCCAGCGTGTTGCGCTCGCCCACCAGGTCGAACAGGCGCGAGCCATAGGTGGGGTGGCCCAGCGGCTCCAGTTCGCCGCGGCGCGTCAGAAAGCGCAGCAGCAGCGCCTGCTTCAGATTGTCATCGGCCGCGACCGTTTGCAGGTCAACGCGCCCCGTCTCCAGCCGCTCGGCTACAAACAGATCGCGCCCCACGTCCAGATCGTTCTGCCGCAACAAGTTATCCAGAAGCCTTAAATCCGTGCCCCACCGCTCGTTGTCACTCATAATTCCTAATTCCTAAATCCTGAATTCGGTAAAGACGTTCCGGCGAAACGTCTCTACGGCGGCCATTGGTCGGTGATGAACGGCGCAGCCGGCGGCCCAAGAATCAACAGAATGCCCGGCGGCGTCGGGATGCGGTCGAACGTACGCACCAGCCCCCGCCCGGCCACCTGCACGCCACTGCTGGCCGTCGGGCCGATGACCAGCGGGTAGGGGAAGCCCCAGACCGAGTTGATCATCATGCACAGCGAACCCGTCGTCGCCAGCGGCAATCCGTTGGCGGTGACGACCGGCGGGAAGACGGCCACGATCGTGCCCATGTCCGGCGGCCCGGAGGCGCCGGGGGTGATCATCACACTGGCCCCGATGGATACTGGCGATCCTGGCATCTCATTACTCCGTTGTAGGGCGGTTTGGCAAACCGCCCTACATCGCTACGGCGAGAACGTCGTCAACCCTTTCAGCGACAGGTTCATGCCCTGGACGGTGGCCGACAGGTCGCCCTGTAGCGTCGCGCCCATGCCGCCTTTGACATTGGCGTTCATCTGAGCGTCCACCGCCACATTCCGTCCCTCGATGTTCACGTCACCCCCGGCCTTCAGCGTCAGACTGCCCTCGGCCTCAACCGTCATACTGCCGGCCACGTCGATCTGAACGTCGCCGCTCTGGTTCATCACGATCTTCGTCCGGCCGGTGACGACCGTCACTTGCCCGCCGCTGTCGTGCGGCTGGTCGAGGATCATCTCCGTGTCGCCGGCCGTGGCCCGCACCGCGCCGTCGCTGATGCGCACCGTGATCTGCGGCGGCATCTCGACGATGATCTCGCGCGGCTCCTGGTTGGCCGGCAAGTTGCGGATAGCGGCCAGGATGGTCTTGTCGTCCGCCTCGGCCAGCGGCAGGCGGAAGATGATCTCGTTCGGGTTGTTCAGCGGCGGCCGGTCAATATTGTTGTAGAACCGGCCGACGATGAAGGCGTGGTTCACGTCCCCCTGTTCGAAGTTGAGCAGCACCAGATCGCCCTCGTTGGGGATGGCAACCGTGCCGATGTGGCCAGTGACGACCGGAACCCGCCGCAACAGCAGGCCGCTGTTCTTCAGCCGCACGTCGCAGGCATAGTTGTCGTCGTCCCCGCCGTCGCTGTGGGGAAAGACCGCTTCCACCACCCCCAGCTCGGCGATGTGCAACGCCCGCAATTCGTGGCGAATAATCTGTTGCAGTGTATCGACCACTGTTGACATAACCATCAATCCGTCTGGCTCAGAACCTTAATAACCCTTCTTAATCTGCGTAATCTGCGAAATCTGTGGATTCTTCTTCAGATACTCCGGAACCCGATGCGCGTCGTGAAGCCGCGCGTCTTGTCAATGTGATGCCGCACCCGCCGCACCTGATACGTGCCGTTGAACGACGCCTCCGGCAGCCCGCGCAACTCTATGGCGTCGCCCAGCTTCACCTTCGGCTGGCCGGTGCTGAGCAGCGTGCCGCGCAACCGCTGCCGCTCCAGCCGCGTGAAGGCGGCTTCGGCCGCGGCCTGGGCCGCTTCGCCGGTGCGGGCCACGGCTTGCTCCAGCAGCAGCACCGGCTGGGCCTCGCCGCCCGTGCCCTTCAGGCCACTGAAGTCCTTGGTCAGCCAGGCCCAGGCGTTGTCGCCCTGCCCGCCGCCGGCGCTCTCGCCCCAGACCTGCACCTGGCCGGCCAGCGGCGGGCGCTGCTCCATCTCCAACTCGATGATCTGCTTGCCGAAGTCGAAGATGTGGATGGCGTTGCCGCTGCGGAATGGGGCGAAGACCAGCTGGCCGTCGCTATTGACGTACAGGTCGAAGCCACACAGGCCGGCCAGGTCGTGCAGGTGGCGGTAGCAGTTGCGCCGCCCGTCAATGGCGTAAGCCGGAAAGGTGATGCCCGGCTCGGCCCGGTTGACCGGCACGCCGGCCAGTTCGGCCAGACGTTCGACGATTTGGCCGGCGGTCATGTTCAAAAAGGTCTCGGCCGTGTTGGTCGCCAGCAACAGCCGGGCCGCGCCGTGGCCGATGACGCGGCGGGTGGTGAGACCGCTGTCGGCGGTGACGACCCTGCCCACCATCACCTGCGTCAACTCGTTCTCGAAACCCAACTCGATCTTGGCGTCGTCGTCACGTTGCGGCTGGAAGCCGCCTACCTGGCCCAACGACAGCGTGAAGCTGTCGGCCGGCGTGCCCAGGTCAAGCTCGACCGTCAGGGCCACAACCGTGCTGGCCTGCGGCTCGTCGGTGGTGTCGACGATTTTGTCGCCGATGGTGAGTTTGTAGGCGGGTTGAAGAAGCATAATCGAGTTCGCTTACCCGGTTCAAAACCGCTTATACTCGGCCTCGATGAGGTGGCCTAAGCGTTGATCCCACGCGCTTTCAGTAGACTAATCGTTGTATAGAAAGCCGGATCCTCCTGGTGCATTCTGTAGAATTCGCTAAGTAGTTCGCCGATACGCGTATCTTGCTGTGCGTGCGGCAGCAATATATCAGAAGCGGCCGCCACAACGGGGTCGGCCTCGTCGCGCAGCGCGTTGAGAGCAAATCCCTCGAGCGCTGGATGTTCTAGTTCGCGCAAGCCGTATAGGCTGGCCGCTCTCGATTCCGGGTTTGGCGAACGCAAGTTGACTAGATAGGCCACGGTCAGATCGGCTTCGTTGTCACCTGTGCGGATAAACTTCAGGCGCGCAAGCAATTGACCGGATGGAGGCGGCTCCAATATACTGGCAATTCTCCGAACCAATTCGTTCTTGCTCTCATCACCAAACGCAGCGAAGCTGTCGAAAAAGGTGGCTCGTGGTATTTCCTCGGCTTCGAGCAACTCCAGCAGTTGTCTAGCTGCCGGCGATAAGCTTTTCGTCCAATCGTCCATGTCGTAGCCTCTCAGCGATTCGAAATCTTAAATGTCCCGCTTTCGATGGTTTCGCAAGAACCAATTTCCTAAAATGCCCTTGTATAGGGTGAAGCGCGGCTAACCGTAAACTGATTCAGGCCATCGCCATCGTTGGCGTCCCACAATCTCTTGCTTTGATTCACTCCCTCAGCAGCGGAAGTGCCATTGCGCATGAGGTTTTGGTTGTTGTGAAGCCGGTTTCCAGCAGGAACAGCCGGCGCACGGTAATGGCCCGTATTCACAGCGACTGACTTGTTAGTCAGGATGTGGCCAACTTCATGAGCCATCGTATACGGCGTTTTTCTGACGCTATCGATAAAGCATGTACCCCTATCGGCCGCGGCAGCGAAGTCAATGTCTGGGGCCGACTCGCCGCGGTTGCCGGAGGCCAGACCGCCGGCAAAGAAGACTCTTACCGTACTAGTGCCAGGTATCGTAGGAAATGCCGCGCCAATAGCCGTTTCATCAGCCAGTGACAGGTTGGCGGGATTGATACCAGCAGGCGGATTCAAGGCATTGACCGTTATGAGTACAACCTGGTCGCCGTCTACGGTTACGATGTCCGCCGCGGGAGTGCCCGGCGCAACAACGGTCTCGACCGTAAGGCCAATACGCTCATAGGTTTCACGCGTAATGCGGATGTCCGTAGCCCATAGGGCGCTTCCCGCGGCGGTTGGTATGACTGGTGCGCCTCCAGCGCTGACTCTCAGAACAAATATCTGTAGCGGCAGTCGACGACGCGCTTCTGGATTGCGCTCGAAGACAGGTAAGCGCACCGTCATAGGACGTGCCGGCGCGATCGGATGCGTGTATTCGCAGACAACGCTGCCTCGCATGGTGGCCCGGCGCAAACGGTGATTGCTTTGGTTGCGGTTACGCACCACTCCAGCGTCCGGAACACCAGCAGGCAGACCGCTATGGGTCGCCTGGTCGTTATCTACTTCATCGTTGATCAGCATAAGTGCTCGAGAGATGAATACGCCACTGTTAGCGGCCGTTTCAACAAGGGCTACGCTGCGGTCGCCTGGGACTTGGAAGTCATTGCCAGCCTGATCAACACCAAACCAGTTGACACTGATGTGACCGGCGTTTCGTCTCGACGCATCGCGGACTCGTAAATGGAATCGGCGAGTGTCAGCACCGACGAAATTGTTTGCTTCAGCCGCATCATTGAAGACAGTGCCGTCAGCCCGAAAGGCATTGTCCCACAGCCCAAAACGGATTGAAGTGGCCGGAGGCGCAACAGCCGTTGGTGTGTCTACCATGTCAACTTGGATAACGGTAGCAGCTATCCGGTCGCCGTCTGGCTCAACGTTGTTGATTCCGAGACGATAACCAGTATCTCGCGCCACGATACTGGGGGCGCGACCCTGGATAAAGAACCTGGTTCCTGTCGCCGGTATGGTGGCGGCGGCAATGACCTGCGGATCGGCTAGCGGCGCTTGCCCAACGGCAGGAAGCTCATCAGCCAATAGTTCGACTTGATCGCTGATGCGCGCCAGGACCAGATCCCCTGTGAAGCCAGCAGGCTGTGGCGGTCGTACGATCAACATCGCCCGTTCGTGACGAAGACCAGGATCGGGCACCTGAAGGAAGCGACCGATGTTGACCTTATCTTGCTGCGAAAGCAGCGGCGGATCTACGCCCGGCGCAGTCCTGCTTAAGGCAATGTCCAGCGTCAACTCTACCGCCGTCATCCGCGCCGTCGCCCCCAATCCCGGCGTGCCGTTGACCGTCACCACCAGCCGCAACTCCACGTCATCCACGGCCGCGCTGGCCCGCGCACCTTCGGTGAACACGGTATGCCCGGCGGCGAGTTGGGCGTCGGTGAAAACGTTGTCCACGCCGTTGAAGGTGATCTCGTTGCCACCCACCGCCGCGTCGAAGAAGCGGATGGCATCGCTGGAGCGGGTGAACGTGCCGCTGCCGGTGAAAGGCTGGTTGACGCTTAGCGTCACGGCCCGGCGCTGCGGGTTGGTGTGCGGCTTGCGCACCACGACCGCGTTGCCCGCCGGGGCAATGGTGGGCCGCACGTTGACCACCGCCCGGCCCACCACGACGACCACAAGATCGCGGCTGCCGTCCAGCCGCGTGCAGACGTTCGGCCCCTTGGCGGCTCCGATCGGCTCGCCCTCGTTGCGCGCCACCACGTCGGCGGCGATCGCCAGCGTATAGGTTCCCGGCCCTTTCGGATTGTTCGGATACCCGACGTTGCCCGCGCTGTCGGTGAGATTGCCGTTGGCGTCAGTGCGCCCGCGGAGGGGTGTGCCCTTGCGCGCCCCGCTCGCATCAGCGCAGGTCACTTCGCCGTTCATGAATTCGCCGTCCGGGGCGATGAGGACGTACTCGGTGTCGGCCAGCGGCGTGCCGTCCTCGAATTGGATGCGGCCCCGGACGACGAACGATCCCGGCTCGGCCGTCTGCACCAGGAACTTGTCCTGTTCTTCCGCATTGCGGGTCAGGAAGCAGCAGCGCGCGTTCGGGTCGCCCGGCCCCAGGCACCAGCCCGTGCCGCCGGCCGGCGTCAGGTCGAACGTCACCGGCTTGGCGATCTCGCACGGGAAGGTGGAGGCGCGGACAAAGAGCAGTTCGGTGCGACGGTTGGGCCGCCAGGCGGGGTCGGGGCCGGAACACATGGGCGGTCGCGGGGATGAGGCCGTCATCTTCTCGCCGCAACCCAACCAGCGGACGAAGCCCTGGTCGCAGCCGTCAGCCGGATCGGCGTTGGGCATGAACTGGTCTTCGGGCACGCTCAGCGAGTCCTGGGCCATGTAGGCGCGGATTAGCACGGGCCACGTCGCGTCCCCCACTACACCGTCCACGTTCAAGCCGTTGGCCCCCTGGAAGTCGCGCACGGCCTGGTCGGTGGCGGCGTCGTGCGTGCCGTGCACCTGGCCGTTGTAGAGGCCCAGATCTTGCAGCATGTGCTGATATTCACGCGCGCCCCAACTGTCGCGGACAGACAGCGTCACGCCACTGGGCCGAGCCTGGCGCAACTCGTTCCACTCCGCCACGGCGGCGTCGGCCGACTGCGCGTCGCGGCCGAAGGTCAGGAAGGCGTGCGCCCCACGCGCCCGCCGCTCGGAGAGAGATTGGTTGTACGTGTCGCTGCCCGACTCATCGGTGTGGCCGACAATGATGAACCGCTGATCCCGGTGCGCAGCGGCGAAGTCGGCCACCTGGCGCAGCACGTGACGCATGCACGGCTCCACGAACGCCCGGTCGAAGGTGTAGTGGATCACGAACGCGGTGGCGATGGTCTGGCCCTGGCGCAGGGTGATGACCGCGCGCTGCGTCTGGCCCAGAGGCAGTGTGACCGCCGTCGAGCCGGTCATCTGTGGGTTCCGCGTGGTGGCCGTGGCCGTGTACGTGCCGGCGGGGAAGGGGTTCACCGTCCACAGATCGCCCTGCCGCACGGCGGGATCGTCGTTGGGCAGCGTCCGGTCGACGGCCCCCCCGGTTTCATCCGTGCCCTGCACCCTGACGGTCGTTTGGGCGTGGTCGAAATTGGGATCGCCCTCGACGATGACCTGCACCTCCAGCACCGATTCCAGCGTGCGTGGGGGCGGCGGCGGGGGCGGGGGCGGCGGGATGATGATCTCGGTCGGCGTGGCCGGCGTGAACTCGCGCAGGGTGAAGGCGTACTCGAAGCGCGCCGGCCTCCCGGCCAGCTCGCGCACGCCCATCTCCTCGATGAGCACCTGGTCGAGCCGGATGGCCGTGGCGATGTCGGCCACAAAGGTCACCGGCGCGGCGGCGCGGAACTTGTCGCGCAGCTTCTTGAGGCTGTCGGCCACTTCCGCGCCGGTCAGCACGCCGGTGAGGGTGACCTGGCTGGCGCGGCGACCCAGACCCTGGAGGAAGTCGCCTTCCAGAGCGGGGATGCCATGCTGCACCCACACCTGGTCGCCGTCCACCTCGATGGTCTGCACCTGCTGCAACTCTAGGTCGTCCAACATCGGCCGGGCCACTGTTTTAACACTCCTGTGTGGAAGAAGAATCCACAGATTTCACAGATTCTTCAGAAGAGCGACTGCGAAAATCTCGGTTCATCTGTAGAAGCCTTGCCTGTAAACCCATCAAGGTCGTTATCGCCATTAACCAGTGTTAGGCGACTAAATCTGTGTAATCTGTGAAATCTGTGGATTCTCTGATCACGCCGGCTTGAGGGAGTTGAGGTGGGCGACGATGGCGTCGATGGTGTCAAGGATCGACTGCTTCACGTCGTCCAACCCCGACAAACTGCCCACCACGTCGGCCACGCTCAGGATGTCATTGATTGTCCCCGCCTCGTCCGGCAACAGCGTCCGCGCCGACTCCAGGAACGACTTGATCATGGTGACGAACTGCGTCGCCTCCGCCAGGCCGGGGATGTTGCTGAGGTCGAAGTTGCTGATCTCCGTCTTCAGCTTGTTCATCAGTTCGATGAGCTTGTCGATCAGTTCCGTGATCTGCGGGAACATCCCCGCGATCTGCTGGATGGCCGGCTTGATCGTCGGCACGTTCTGATCCAGGAAAGTCTTGAACTCCTGAAGCAGATTATTGAGTTCCTGAAAAATGTTCTCGTCCATCGCACCACTCCTTTGCGTCTGTCTTCACACCTGACGGGTCTTCGGAGACCTGTCAGGTATCCCGCGCTGCGGTCACCCGCCCGCGCCCCGATTCATCTGCTGCAACCGCCCTAAAATGTCGGTCAGCGGGCCGAGGAAACGCTCCAGCCCCGTCGCGAACGGCAGGGCAAAGTCAAGCCCGTCGAGCAGGTCGTCGAACAATTCGCCAGCGTCGCCCAAAATGTCTGCCTCGAGGGCGGAGGTATCTTCCGGCTCGACCGGCTCGATGAATTCGCGCAGGGTCAGGACGTAGCTGTAGCGCTCCGGCCGGCCGGCCAGCTCCTGCCATTGCAGGTCGTCGATCACCATCTGCGCGATCTCGGCGTCGGCGATGATGTCGGCCACGAAGGGCACGGCCTGGCCGGCGCGATACTTCAATTCCAGCGTCTCCACAAACTCCAGCGCGTCCGGCCCCGTCTTGACGCCCCACAGCGTCAGGTGACCCGGCCGCCGGCCGAGATTCTGGAGCAGGCTGCCATCCATGCCCGGCGGCTTGTGCTCGGCCAGCATGCGCCGGTCGTAGGCGGCGATCTCCTGCACCTGCGGCAGTTCGATGTCGTCGAGCATGGGACGCACGGCTTAACTCCTAATCTGCGTAATCTGCGGATGATTCTCTTCTCAGATATCTATCCCGTGGCGGCGCGACTCTTCTTCGAGAATTCGCCTGAGCTTGCCGGCCAGTTCATCGAGATCGTCCACGGCCGATTCTTCCTCGCGACGGGCGCTGCGCCGGGCCGCGGCGGCCGCGGCGGGCATGGCCGTGATCCCTGGCCCGGCCGGCGGGCGCAAGGGCGGCAACGTGTCGGCCATCTGCGGCGGCGCGAAGCGGGAGACGACGCTGACGACCTGGCCGTCATCCGCCTCTAGCCGGCCGTTCCGCTGGGTCGCGCCGCCCTCATCCGGCCCGGCCCATCCTTCTGAGTTCGCATCCTCAGATGCGAACGAGCCTCGGCCCGCGTCCGATCCCGTTCGCGTCCCGCGCAAGAGACTTCCGTCCCCCAACCGCCGCGGGCGCAAGCGGGAATACCACCCCGGCCCGCGCCGCTCGGCCGCGGTCTGACGGTCGCCGCCCCCCTCCCCTCGGGAGGGGTTGGGGGAGGGCTTTTCGTCGCGCCCGCCACGGCCACCCGCGCCGGCGGCCGCTCCGCGCCCGGCCTGCCCCAATTGCGCGGCGAGCCACCCGGCCGGGGCGCGTCGCCCGTCCAGCAAGCCACTCCATTGCGCGGCCAGATCGGCCGGCCGCTCTTCCGGCAAAAAGTGCGAAGGGAGCGACGCGGAGCCCTCCCCCGACCCCTCCCGAGGGGAGGGGCGTAAGACGCGCTG
>NZ_JAYRVJ010000210.1:0-5902 GCF_041918635.1 Promineifilum sp. (SeqCode) | reverse complement strand
GCGCGGCGGCGGGTATCGGGCGTCTCGCCGCCGCTCTCGCCCAGCTCGGTCAGCCGCAGGAAGATGGCGCGGGCCACCGGCCGCTGGTCGGGGGTCAGACGTTGCTGGAAGACCGTCTCGGCCGTCTTGGCGATGGCCCCGCGCACCCCACCCGATTCGGTATAGGCAGAGAGGGTCATCGTCCGGCCGCGGCGGCGCGTCCACGTCTCCAGCAGGGCGTGGGAGAGCAGGGGCAGCGCGCCCGGCTCGTCGCCCACGTCGTCGAGCATGACCTCGACCAGCCCTTCCTGGAGCTTCCAGTCGCCGCGGGCCGCTGGCTGGACGATGGCCCGGAATAGCTCATCGCGGCTCATCGCGCCGATGTACTCCTGGCGCTGCGAGACCAGTTCGCGCAGGCCGTCGTACTGGGCGCACTGGGCGTAGAAGTCGGCGCGCAGGACGATAACGGACGTCACCGGCGCGTCCGAGCCGGCGGCGGCCACCAGGTTGTCAATGAAGATCCGGCGCTCACTCTCCTGGCGACACAGCGAGAACACCTCCTCGAACTGGTCGATGACGAGTAGCAGGTGCGGCCGGCCGGCGCGGGCCAACGTCTGGCGCGCCGCTGTTGAGAGCGTGGCCGGCGCGGCGGCCAACTCCTGACTGAGTGCGGCCACGGCCGCCGCCGGCTGCCCGTCACGCAGCAGCGAGGCAGCCAGCGCGTCCAGCGGGTGGGTCGTCGGCGTCAAGACGTGAGTGAGCCATTGGTCAGAACCGGGCGGCGGCAGCGAACCATCGGCCAGCGGGGCACCGCGCCGCAGCGCAGGGATGACGCCGGCGCGCACCACCGACGACTTGCCGCTGCCCGACGCGCCGATGACGGCCAGAAAGCGAGCGCCGCTCAGCCGGCCGACCAGCCGGGCCGTCAGCAGTTCGCGGCCCAGGAAGTCGTCAGCGTCGGCCTCGTCGAAGTAGCGTAGACCTTTATAGGGCGGCTCGCCCGGCTCCGGCGGCTGGCCCTCGATGTCGCGCACCTGGGCCGCGCCGACGAAGGTCGATTCGATATTGACGATCGCGCCGCGGAAGTCGCCCGACAGGTTAAAGGTCTTGCCGCCCTCGGCGTCAGCGGGTTTGGCCGTCTCAGTCATTGGTTAAAGTATAATCAAGCCGTCAAGCGATTCAGAGACAAAGCTAGACAACGATATCAGCTACGGAGTCCATGACGTGTGTCGGTTGGAACGGGAAGCGGGTGATGTCCTCGCGCCGGGTAACGCCGGTCAGCACCAGAATGGTATCCATCCCGCTCTCCACGCCGCCCTTGATGTCGGTCGCCATCGTGTCGCCGACCATGATGGTATCCTCGGAGTGAACGTCCAGGTAATTGAGCGCGGTGCGCATCATCAGCGGGTTGGGTTTGCCGACGAAGTACGGTGTGACGCCGCTGGCCTTTTCGATGAAGGCAGCCATCGCGCCACAGGCCGGAACCGTGCCTCCTTCGCCCGGCCCGCTGGGATCGGGGTTGGTCGCCAGAAAGTGCGCCCCAGCCGCCACCAGGCGAATGGCCTTGGTCAGTTGCTCCAGGTCAAAGCTGCCCTCGCCCAGCACCACGTAGTCAGGGTTTAGATCAGTGATCACGTAGCCAATGCCGTGGATGGCCGAAGTCAGCCCGCTCTCGCCCAGGACAAAGGCGGTTCCCTCGCGCTGCTGGCTCTGCAGGAAGAGGGCCGTCGCCATGGCCGAACTGAAGATGCGCTCCAGCGGCACTTGCAGGCCCATCGTACCCAGCCGGTGGGAGAGGTCGGCCGGCGTGTAGCGCGGGTTGTTGGTCAGCACCAGGAACTCGGCCTGGCGGTCGATGAGGGTGCGGATGAAGACGTCCGCGCCGGGAATGAGCGTCCGGCCACGCACCAGCACACCATCCATGTCGATGAGGTAGTTCTTGGGAGTTGTCATGTGTTTCAATCCTGAGGCTAGACGGTATTATAACAGGCGCGGCATTTAGCGCTCAGACCTGGCAGGGGGCGACTATAGGGCGTGTTTTGTCAGAATAGCGATGGCCGCCCACCTGTCCGGACTTGGGTAACTTATGTAAAACCTTTGGTCTCAAGACGCGCAAGCTTGTTTCACTCTGAGAGTTATGGTAACATCATCGTAGCAGAAGAGGGGATGTCGCCTAAGAGCGGAACCGGACCAGGCGGCGCAGGCCGGTGGCCGGGTTCAGAAAATCCAATCCGCAAGGATAAAAGCAGGTAGGTGACAAAAATGGACATTGTGAATCGACGGCCCGGCCTGGTGGTGTTGCTGGCATTCGCCGTGGGGCTGCTACTCGGCCTAGTCGTGCTGGGCTGGTGGCTGTTCCCTGTCGAATGGAGCGGCGCCGACCCATCAGGGCTCTTTCCCGAATATCAATCCACGTTCGTTCGCAACGCGGCCGAACTGTACTCATTCGATAATAACCAGGACAAGTTGCGCTCGGCGCTGAGCAGCTGGGGCGGCGATAGTGTGGCCTGCGAGCTGGCGGCGTCGGCCGTAGACCCGGGCGATCAGGCGCGCCTGGTGGCCGCGGCGACCATCGTCAACGGCCAGGGCTGTACCGGCCTGGCCGCGACTGGCGCGCTACCCGGCGCTCAAGGAGAGGCCACGGCCGCCGCACCCGACGCCGAGGGCGCGGCTGAGGGCGGATCGAACCTGTTGCCGCTGGCGTTACTCGGCCTGCTGCTCTTGCTGCTGCTGATCGCCGCCTTCTACGTCTGGACCCGGCGGCGGACGCTGGCCGAAGGCACCGAATCGGGGCCGCTGCCTGAGTACTCGCGGACGGCCACCCGAGCGGCGCGGCCCGGCGCCCGCGCCACCACCGGGACGGCCGAGACCGTCGCGGTGACCGCGCCGGCAGCGGCCGAGCCGGCCACCGTGCCCATTGCCCGCTTCCGCACCAGCTACACCCGCGGCCATGATACCTACGATGACTCCTTCAGCATCGAGAACGCCACCGGCGACTTTTTGGGCGAGTGCGGCGTGGGCATCTCCGAGGCCATCGGCGCGACGACGCCCAAGAACGTGACCGCCTTCGAGGTGTGGCTGTTCGACAAGAACGACATCCGCACCATCACCAAGGTGATCATGAGCGACCACGCCTTCTTCGATGAGGCGCTCAAGGCCAAGTTGGCCCCCAAGGGGGAGCCCGTGCTGGCCCGCGAAAACGAGACGATCGTGCTGGAGACGGCGTCGCTGATCATCAACGCCGAGATCACCGAGATGGACTATGGCTCGGCCTCTGAACTGCCCGACGCCAGCTACTTCGACCGGTTCACCATCGAACTGTCGGCCTGGGCCAAGGAAGGCGACTACGCCGCCTCCCCCTCCGCCGGCGCGGGCGAAGATTTGCTCAACTTCTCCAGTTAGCCTGTAACGATCTTTTTCCGCCAAGCGCAAAGACCCGGCAGCCAATCCGCTGCCGGGTCTTTTTTAGTGATCCGTAGGTCAGTATTCAGTAGAACAGCAAGCCGTGGTCAGTTGTCCGTCGTTTGTCAGCGGTCGGCAAGCTGTAAGCAGTGGCCCACGTTACGCCCTGATGTAGGGGTCGTAAAGCTTCTGCCACTCGTCCAGAGCGTAGCGGTCGGTCATGCCGGCGATGTAGTCGGCGACGATGCGGGCGAGCGGGGCCTCGTCGAGTCGAGCATAGGTCTCAGCCGGCAGCATGTGCGGCTCCTTGATGTAAGCCTCGAACAACCCGGCAATGAACCGCTCGGCTTTGGTCTGCATGCGCACCAGACGATAGTGGCGGTACATGCGCTCGTACAGGAAGCGCTTCAGCGCCCGCACTTTCTCGCCATACTCCGGCGAGTAGCCAACCACGTTGTGGGGATGAAGCTGGAGCCGCTCTGGCGAGTCGATGCCGCCGGCCTCCAGCGCGGCGCTCGTCTGGCGCATCACGTCGGTGACGGAGCGGCCGATCAACTCGCGGATGATCTCATGCCGGTGTAGCGAGGAGAAGTGCTCCCCCGGCCGCCAGCCCGCCTTATCGCACAACTCGCGCCACACAACCAGTTCCTCCAGATCGTCCAGCGTGAACAGGTCCGCCCGCAACCCATCGTCCAGGTCGTGAGCGTTGTAGGCGATCTCGTCGGCCAGATTGGCGATTTGAGCTTCCAACGAAGCGCGCTTCTCTGGTTCATAGGCTGCGGCCTCGCTGACGTCGTAATCCGTCTCGTGCTTCAGCATACCTTCCCGCGTCTCATAGGTCAGGTTGAGACCGTGGAAGTCAGGATAACGCCGCTCCAGTTCCGTCACAATGCGGTAGCTCTGGGTATTGTGGTTGAAGCCGCCGTGGTCGGCCATGAGCTGGTTGAGCATGTGCTCGCCGGCGTGGCCAAAGGGCGCGTGGCCCAGATCGTGGGCCAGACAGATGGCCTCAGTCAAGTCCTCGTTGCCCCCCAGGCCGTTAGCCATCGAGCGGCCAAGCTGGGCCACCTCCAGCGTGTGGGTCAGGCGGGTGCGGTAGTGGTCGCCCTCGTAGAAGACGAAGACCTGTGTCTTGTACATCAACCGGCGGAAGGCCGTGGTGTGAATGATGCGGTCCCGGTCGCGGGTAAAAGCGGTGCGCGTGGCCGACTCCGGCTCGGGGTAAGCCCGGCCGCGCGACGCCGCGCTGCGCAGTCCAAATGGGGCCAGGCGCATCGACTCGATGGCTTCTAGTTGCTGTCGCATGCGGATCATAGTTACCCAGGAGAAATTATGAATGATGAATTATGAATGCAACCGCGAACAATTGGTTCCCATTCATAATTGCCTTGTTGCCGTGGGACACAGGCCAGTGTAACATAATCATGAATAGACCGCTACGGGTTGCAGCAGGTTATCATGCAGCAGTCGAATCGTTCAGGGTGCGCCCTGCGTTTGCCCCAGTTGATCATCATCCTGGTCGTCGCCAGCTTACTGGCGGTGGGCATCTTCCTGGCTATCCCCTATCTGCGCGGCCGGCCGGAGTTTCCGCGCGGAACCTTTCCGGTCTACATCGAGGGCAATCAGGTCATCGTCACGATGGATCCTGACCAGGAAGTGTTTCTCATTCCCATCGGTGGTGTGGGCGAAATACCGGGCATAGGCGGGCAAGCGGGCGTCTCCACGGCGACGCCATCCATCATCTCTACGCTGACCGTACCCACAGTGACGCCCCAGATTTTGCCTTCGGCCGCGCCGGCCACGGCCGTTCCGCCCATCGCCATACTGCCTACCCGAGCCAGTTGCATCACCTTCACCAACTACACGGTGGCGGCGGGCGACACCCTGTTCAGTATTTCCCGCAAGTACGTCACGACCATCGCCCTGATGGCGCGGCACGGCATCTCGTCGACCTCACTGGTTCCCGGGGCGGTGCTGCGCGTGCCCATCGGCGATCCGGCCTGCTGCCCGGCGGGTTGGAAGCCGTACGCGGTGAACGAGGGGGAGACCTGGTTCAGCATTGCCCAGGCATGTGGCACGACAGTCGAGGCGCTCCAGCAGGGCAACGGCGTTGGGGCCGGGGGGACACTCTACATGGCCTCCATCATCTGCGTGCCGCAGAACTAAGACTCCACAGATTGCACAGATTTTGTCTTCAAATCTGCGTAATCTGTGAACGCTGTGGATTCTTCTCTTCTAAATCGCGAGTTGCCCGGTCAGCACCAACACAACCAGCACCAGGACGAGGATGTTGAGCCACAACAGGACGCCGACGATGATGCGCTGCGAATCAGTAAGCTCCCATTTGCCCCGTGGTCGATAGGTTGTCTCAACCGTCGTCTCGACGCGCTCGCTCTCGCTGTACACTTCGCTTTCCTCGGTCATGTCTTGCTCACCTCATCCACGCCGTAACTTGACATAGCGTAACGCGCGTCGGGTCAACTGTCAATGCCCGCGCAGCGTTACGTCGCCCGCGGCGACG
>NZ_JAYRVJ010000209.1:0-2425 GCF_041918635.1 Promineifilum sp. (SeqCode) | reverse complement strand
GGGGCCAAACTGGGATCGAAGCAGTAGTGCTTCACGCCAATATCGTGGATCGTGACGCCGCCGGTGGTCAGCGGCTCGTCGAGCAGGTAGTTGGCCCAGTGCGGTTCGGCCGACAGGTCGCGCCGCACGCCGAACGACACCTGCACCATGGCGTGGATGGGCATGTGGCCGTCGTAGGTGCGGCGGATGTCCTTGTCCACGAATTGCCCTTCCAGCAGATCGAAGATAGTGCCGCGGCCGTCGGCGGCCGAGACCACGTAGTCGGCGCGGTGCTCGGTGTCATCGTAAAGGCGCACGCCCACGGCGCGGCCGTTCTCCACCAGCACCTTCTGCACCTGCGATTTATACTGAATCTCGCCGCCCAGCCCCAGATAGCGCTGCTCGATGGCCCGCGCGAACGCCTGCGAGCCGCCGGCGGGGAAGCCGGCGTTGCGCGTGTGCAGATAGGCCAGCAGCGATTGGCCGACCATGACCGGGCACTCCGGCCAGGACAGCATCAGCGGCACGGCGCGGCGCAGGAAGGGGGAGTGGAACGACTCGCCGAAGTCCGCGGCCGACATCGTCCCCCAGCGGGCCATCGGCATGGCGTAAGGCAGCACCTTGCGCCCGAACTCCGCCCACTCCTGCGGCGTCAGCAGGCAGCGCGGCCTGGCCTGGAGCATGGCCATGTCGAACTTCTCGAAGGCGCGGATACCGGCGACGAACGACTCGATCAGATCGTGGTCGTCCGGCCCCAACTCCTTCATGTGCGCTTCCAGCCGGTCGGGGTCGCTGTAGACGATGAGCGTCTGGCCGTCCGGGGCGATGACGCGCATCAGTTCGTCGTGGTGGAGCATCGGCCGATCCTGCACCGCACCCAGCTCTTCCCACACCTGATGGAACGGCTGGCCGGGGCTGGAGCCGAACAGATAGTGGAGGCAGCCGTCGAAGGTGTAGCCCTTGCGCTCCCAGGCGGTGCACAGGCCGCCCGGCCGGTCGTGAAGCTCGAAGATCTGTGTATGAAAGCCATTCATGCGGGCGTAGCAGCCCGCGGCCAGTCCGGATATACCGCCGCCGATGATGATAACGGATTTGGACATGATGGTACTTGCTCCCGATCAGGTTTGGCCTGGGCGCGGGCCGGGGCCGGACGCCACGTTATAGGATAATCCACCCGCGCCGCGGCGTCCTCTATCGAAAGTTATAAGAAATAGGGGCTAGGGGTTAGGGGATAGGGGTTAGGGGATAGGGGAAGAACGCTCTTCCCTAGCCCCTAGTCCCTAACCCCTAGCCCCTATCCTTGCGTTAAATCCCCTCGCCCCGCGGCAGTCCATCCTGGGTGAGGGTCTCTTCCAGGAAGTCCACCGCCGCGGCCAGCAGGGTTTCGTCCACCCCGTCGAGCGTGTCAGCCGGAGTGTGGATGAGGCGGTCAATGGCCTCCTGCACCCCGCCGGAGGTCAGGGCCACGCTGGGCACACCCTGCATGGCGAAAAGCGAGTGGTCGCTCTGGGGCCACGGCTCCGTCTCCGCCACCGTCGGATGGGCCGGCAGGCGCCGCCGCACCCGCTCCGCCCACGCCTCCGGACAGGCGAAGAAGGCAATGGTTGTGTTCGATCCGCGCAGCCCCAGCCCGTCCAGGTTGACGGCCAGAGCGATCCGCCCGAACTCCCCCGCGCAGCCGGCCAGATAGACCACCTCGCCCGGCGCGGCGTAGTGATCCTCGCCGTTGAAGGCCACGAACTCCAGGTTGGTGGGCGGGCCGCCGGCCGCCAGCCGTTCGGCCAGCGCCAGCAGCGCGGCCACCCCGGCGGCGTTGTCCAGCGCGCCGGGCGTGCCCGGCTTGGTGTCGAAATGGGCGCACAGGATGATCTTGTCCCGCGCCGCGTAGGGGCGGCGGCCGATGACGTTCGCGCCGTAGCCGGGCCGGCGGCTGCTGTGCACGCGCACCCCCACCGGCGCGCCGGCCGCGGCCAGCAGGATGGCCCCCACGTCGGCTGACACCGTGACCGAGGGGATGGTCAGGTCGCCATCCTCAAAGATGGGCGCGGGGCGGCCGGTCATGGAACTGACGGCGATAATGGCCCGCGGCCGGCCGGCCACCAGCAGGTCGAAGATGCGCTGGTGCTCCTCCACGCTGAAGAAGGGGTAGTGGCGCGGGAAGAGCGGCATGGCCGTCAGCGCGCCGTGCAGCAGGGCGACCCGCCCGGTCAGCGCCGCCGCCGCCAGCTCCTCCAGGCTGCCCGCGGCCACCGTCGGCGCGGTCACGTCACACGGCGGCGAGTACGGGTTGGCTGTAACCGGCAGGGGGCCGTCGCCCATCCACAACTCGACGCCATCCAGCCGCCAATCGACGCAGTCGAAGCGCTGCTCCTCCACCTCATAGCCCATTCCCGCCAGCGCGCCGGCGATATACTCGGCCGCGGCGTGGTTGGCCGCCGAGCCGGGC
>NZ_JAYRVJ010000208.1:0-3696 GCF_041918635.1 Promineifilum sp. (SeqCode) | reverse complement strand
GACATCGAGCGCCAGGTAGGAGTGGCAGCGGTTGTTCAGAAAGGCCGGGTTCGGCGCGACCGTGCCCAGGTGGACGATCGCCTCCGCCTCATACCCTGTCTCCTCGCGCAACTCCCGCCCGGCCGACACCGACGGGTCGGCGTCCGTCGTGTCAACCATCCCGCCCGGAACCTCCAGCGTCACATCCTCCGTGCCGTGGCGGTACTGCCGGATCATGACCACGTTCCCTTCCGGCGTCAGGGGGATGACGTTTACCCAGTCGGGCGACTCGAGCACGAAGAAGCGGTGGGTTTCGCCCGTGCGCGGCGACCGGCTGCGATCGGCGCGGATGCGAAAGATGCGGAAATCGCCCAGATACTCGCTATCCAGTTTGTCCCAGGGTTTGATCATCTACAGAGTTTAGGCATGCGGCGGAAAAAATCCAAGTAGGGGCAGACCTGAGTGTCTGCCCAGGGCGCTTTGTGGGTTAGGTGGGCAGGTCGTTGTCCTACCCAGGGCACACACGCTTTGTGGGTTAGGCGGGCAGGTCGTCGTCCTACCCAGGGCGCACACGCTTTGTGGGTTAGGCGGGCAGGTTGTCGTTCTCCCCAGGGCGCACACGCAGGTACGCCCCTACTACGCCTATGGAGAAAGCAGACTGTCGCCGGCCGGCGGTTCGGCGACAACTGTTGGCTGACCCGCCACGGTTGGTAGCGCCGTCGCCCGACGCCCGCGCCACCCCTGCCACGCTGCGCCGATGCCCCAGGCCGTCACCAGGATGCTGAGCACCCAGCCCAACATGGGAATGGCCCGCAGGAAGACGTAGAGGACAAGCCCCAAAATCAGCAGCAGCCAGCGCCACCCCCCGGTGCGCGGCGCGAAGCGGTCGAACAGGTAGGTCAGCGCGGCGTACATGGCAATGGCTTTGGTGCCGTAATTCAGGAAGATGAGCAACAGCGAGAAGAACAGGACGGCCACCGGGTAGGCGACCGACCAGAAGAGCCAGGTGACGTTCCAGAAGGTCGTCCGCCCCAGCCAGACGCCGCCCATCAGCAGCAACACGAAGACCAGGATCACCGCGCCGATGGCGGCCCAGGAGAGGATCAGACCCACCAGACCCACCCCCAGTGTGTACAGCGGCCGCCGCTGCAGCGCCGTCGTGGACCGCTCCAGCCACGGGCGCAGGAACCAGTAGCCGGCCAGACCGGTGATGAGCAGCGGCAAGAACTCGCGCAGGCGGGCCATGAACCAGGCGATGACCAGTTCCGCCTGCGTGTCGGCCGGCTGGGCGGTCTGGATGGGCGTCGAGGCGCGGCCGATCACGTCGAAGACGAGGTTGCCCGGTAAGAAGAACTGGCCCAGTCCCGGCGCGCGGCTGGACAGCTGTCCGACTTGCAGCGCGTCCGGCGTTGGGCCGAGGGTGGTCTCGGTGAACAGGTTGATGAGTTGCAGCAGCCCGGCCACGAGCCGGATGTCGCGGCCAACCGACCCCATCAGGTGCGCCCCCAGGCTCAGCCCGTTCAGGTCGCGCCCCACTTGCGAATCCCGCTCGGTGACGATGCTGAGGCCGAAGAAGTAGGCGTTCAGGCCGATGTCGGCCGTCCGGCCGAGTTGCGACGACACCGCGACCATGTAGACGCTCTGGTCAACCTGGCCGTTGATGATCACCCGCTCCCCGATGGCGAACACGCTGCCCTCGACGTGGCCGTCCACCGTGATGATGCGGCCGCTGATAAAGGCGTTGCCCTTCACCGTGCCCGCCAGGTGCACATCGTCGCCAAACATGACCACGTCGTTATCCACAACCTCGCCGGACACGATCTGGTCGCCGCGGATGATGCTCTGGGCCAGAGCAGAGCGCGGCGCGAAGGAGAGCGCGACGAACGCCAGCAACAGCAAGGCTATGACTCGGATAAGTCGCTTGGAGGTCGATGATGGCTGCATGGTACTCCTGTCGGCTACGATGTTGAAACGAGCCGTCTAACCGGTGATTGTACTATACGTGAGCCAATCTATGTAACACCGCCTGTAGGGGCGGGTTTCAAACCCGCCCCTACAACGCTCGCTGGCAAGCAGCCCTATTCCGTGTTAAGGTAATATCGGCCGGCGGGCTTAGACCGCGCCTCCGGGAGTAGGGAGAATGGCAAAGTGGGATGCGGTGGCGACGGGGATCGATCAGTGGGTGTTGCGCTCCATGCACCGGCGCATGCCCGCGTCATTCCGCGAGAGCGCTCAAGATGTGCCTTCGTTTGATGATGTGCTGGCGGGCACGGCCGTGGACGAGCATCGCACGCCGCCCGACAGCGTTCTGGCCCCCGGTGTGCGTACCGTCTGGCTGCGCTCGCTCGGCGAGCCGCTGTTGTGCCACGTGCGCGTGCGTCTCAGCCCCGATCCGGCCGCGCCCTTGCTCATCTTCCACCACGGCTTCAGCGAGATGCCCTACTACAACTCCTGGCAGCGCATCTTCCGCCGCCCGCTGCCCTTCCCGGTGACGACCGTCTGCATCCAGGCCCCTTTCCACAACCACTGGCGCGAACCCTTCCGCGAGGCGTTCCGCTCCGTCGGCCGGGTCTACCAGACCTTTGCCGGCTCGCTGCGGCTGATCGAGCTGGTGCAGCGTCAATTCGAGGCAGCCGGCGCGGCCTTCACCGCCCTGGCCGGCGTCAGTTGGGGCGGGGTGACGAGCCTGCTCTACGCCGGCCACTTCGGCGGTGTGCGCGCCGTCGCCCCCATGCTCGCTTCGCCCAATCTGGCGCAGGTCATCTGGGATGGGGCGGAGTTGGTCGGTGAGGAGATGCCCATGAGCAAGGCGGAACTCGACGATCTGCTCGACTTCACGCCGCGTTGCGGCTATGACCCGGCGCGCGTCTTCCCGCTGCTGGGCCAAACCGATATGTTCTTCCGGCTGGATAGACACGCGCCCCACTACGCCACTGAGCCGGTGGTGGTGCCGCGCGCCCACGTCTTCAGCCTCTACGGTGTGCGCCCGCTGCGCGAGCATCTTGGCCGAGTGCTGGGTTGGGCCGCCGGCAACCCGTTGGCGCATGATTGAGCAGGAGCAGGGGAGCAGGGGAGTAGGGGTGCGGGGGAGCAGGAGGGAAGACGGTCTTTCCCCCCCGCGCTTCAACTACTACCTTCTGTCGATGTCCCTCGCCGCCCTCGCCGCCATCTGGCTCTACCGGCGCGCGCTGGGGCTGGCCTACTTCAACGACGACCCGACCGGCCACTTCGCCTGGATGGAGGGGCAGTCAATCGTCCGCTTCTTTGCCAGTTCGGCCGAATACGGCTACTACCGGCCGGTCGTCTTCACCATCCTGCGTCTGTTCGAGCGTCTGTTTGGCGGCGGCGCGTTCCCCCACAGCCCGTTCGCCGACCACGCCCTGCTGGTGCTGCTCCACGGCGCGAACGTGGCCCTTGTCTGGGCGCTGGCCTACCGGCTGGGCGACCGGCGCGCGCGCTTCGCCTGGGCCGCGGCCCTGGTCTTCGCCGCCGTCCCGTTCAGCTATGAGGCCGTCGGCTACGTCGCCTCGTTGACGCATCCCTTGCTGGTATTCTGGTTGTTGTTGGCCCTTCTGAGTTATGAGCGCGGGAGCGGGGGTGCAGGGGTGGGGGGGGGGCCGGGGGGGCGCCCAGCCACCCCCACCCCCCCCCCCCCCCCCCGAACCCGACCCAGCACGCCCCACCACCACACCACGCCGGCCCAAACGCACGCCCCCG
>NZ_JAYRVJ010000207.1:0-3294 GCF_041918635.1 Promineifilum sp. (SeqCode) | reverse complement strand
GCCAGTTCGACGTTGGCCGTGCCGTTCGGTGGCAGGGGGACGCCCTTGCGGTCGCCGCGGAAACGGATCAGCCCTTGAAGATCGCGCCCGGTCACGTCGAATTCGGTCGCCGTGTTGCCTGTGTTGTGGATGGCGACCATCACCCGGCCGGGCATGCGCACCTCCGCCGGCTCCATCGTCGCCTCGAACATGGTGAAGCTGCTGACGCTCAGCGTGGCCGTCGTCCCCACCCGCGCATTGGGGTAGCGCTGCGAGACCAGCTCGATGCGCACCCGCTGGCGGCCGGACGGCGTGCCCTGCCGGCGCGGCGGGTGGACGGCGAACGGGATGGAGATCGTCTGCCCGGCCGGCAACTCCACAAAGTCGGCCGGCGCTTCCACCCACGACGGATCGATGCCGTGCACGCGCAGCGTCACCCGGTCGTCCTGGTCGCCGCGGTTCTCCACGTCCGCCTTCACCTCGACCCGCTGGCCGGGATCGGCGGCGATGGTGTCGCGCGCCAGGTGGATGGCCAACGGCACGCCCGGCTGCGGCGTCGGCGGCGCGGTCGGCTGCTCAGCCGTCACGCGCATCGTCCCGGCCGAAGCGGGTGGCGGCGCGGACGGCCGTGAGGGAGACGACGGGGGCGAGGAGGATAGGGGGTTGGCGACCGGCGGCGCGGCAACGGCCATGCCGATCAACCCCGGCGTGATCGGGCCGGAGACGTGTTCGCCCGTCTCGCCCACCGCCGGGGCCGATGGCGCTTCCGGCCCCTGCAAGATCATCTCATACGGCCCGATGCGCAGCACCGACCCGACGGAGAGGGGCGTCGGCTCCTCCGGCCGCAGCCGGTGCTCGTCCAGCCACGTGCCGTTGACCCCACCCAGATCGACCGCTTCCCAGCCCAGCGACGTGGCCTGCAGCCGCGTGTGGTGGCGCGAGACGCCGTCGGCCGGCAGCACGATGTCGTTGTCCAAATTGCGGCCCAGGGTGATCACCGACCGCGTCAGCGGAACCAGACTGTCGGCGTGGCCGGGCGTCTGGATTTGCAGCTCGTAGCCGACCGGCGGCTCAGCCACCTTGTCGAGGATGTCAAGCTCCTGATGCAGCATGACCCGCGTGGGCAGCCCCTCCAGGGCGACGAAGGCGCTGCGCAGCGCGTTGGCCATCTCCGCCCCGCTGGCGAAGCGCTGGTCGGGCGACTTGGCCATCGACCGGGCCAGCAGCATGTCAATGATGGGCGGCGCTTCGGGCCGCAGGGTGCTGACCGGCGGCGGCTCTACGCCGTTGTGGTGGGCGGCGATGGCCTCGGTCAGGCTCTGGAAGGTGAAAGGCAGCTTGTTGGCGACCAGTTCGTAGAGGACGACGCCGAGCGAGTACAGGTCAGAGCGCCCGTCTAACTCACGCCCCTCGCACTGTTCCGGCGACATATAGGTCGGCGTGCCCACGGTCGCGCCGCTCTGGGTCAGGCTCGTCCCCTCTTGCAGCTTGACCAGGCCGAAATCGGTCAGCAAAGCGCGGAAGGGCTGCATGCCCGCCTCGGCGGCCTGCCCCAGCCGTTTGAGGATGATGTTGCCCGGCTTCACGTCGCGATGGATGATCTTGCGCTGGTGAGCATAGTCCAGCGCCTCGGCGATCTGGATGCCGATCTGGAGGCATTGGGCCAGCGGCAGGAACTTCTGCAACCGTTGCAGCCGGCGCAGGTGGTCGCGCAGGCTGCCGCCGTCCACGTACTCCATGGCGATGAACAGCCCTAGTTCAGACTCACCGAAATCGTAGACGCGGACGATGGACGGGTGGTCGAGCTGGGCCGCCGTGCGCGCCTCCTGCACCAGCCGGGCGCGAAACTCCGGCTGCCGGGCGAAGTGGCTGTGCATCAGCTTGATCGCCACCTGGCGCTCCAGATTGATGTCCGCGGCGCGATAGACCGTGCCCATGCCGCCGTCGCCGAGCAGCGCGTCGAGGCGGTAGCGGTTGTTCAGCGTTTGACCAATCAGGTTGGTCATCCAGGCCTCCTAGCCAGACAAGTGCGCGGCCCCTACGCCGCCGCCAGAATTGTTTGCAGCCCGCTCAGAAATACCTGTACGTCGTCCGCCCCAATCCAGTAATGCGTGACCGCCCGAAAGCCGCGCGACCCGTTCGCGCCCACCCAGACGCCGGCCGTCTCGCGCAGCCGCTCGGCCACCTGCTCCGCGGACAGCGGCACGTCGTCGGCCAGCTCGAAGAAGACCATGTTGGTGCGCACCATGGCCGCGTCCACGCGCACGCCGGGCAGCCGGGCCAGCCCCTCGGCCAGCAGACGGGCGTGGGCGTGGTCGTCCGCCAGCCGCTCGACCATCTCGTTCAGGGCCACGATGCCGGCCGCGGCCAGAATGCCCGCCTGGCGCATGCCGCCGCCCACTAGCTTGCGCGCCCGGCGCGCCCGCTGGATGAAGTCGGCCGGGCCGCACAGCACCGAGCCGACCGGCGCGCACAGCCCCTTGCTTAGGCAGAAGGTGACCGAATCGACGTGCCGGGCGATCTGCGCCGCGTCGATGTCCTGGGCCACAGCGGCGTTGAACAGCCGCGCCCCGTCCATGTGCAGCGCCAGCCCATGCCGCCGCGCCACCGCCTCGATCTCGGCGAAGTAGGCCGGCGGCAGCGGGTAGCCGTGCCTAGCCCCATAGCTGTTCTCGACCAGCACCAGCCGGCTGCGCGGCAGGTGGGGGTCGTCCTCGCGCACGGCGTCTTCGACCTCGCCCGGATCCATCCGGCCGCAGGCGTCGGTCGGCAGCGGGTGCGGCATCACCCCGCCCAGCGCGGCCATGCCGCCCGCCTCCCAGCAATACACGTGCGAGTCGGCCCCCAGAATGGCTTCGTCGCCGCGCCCGGCGTGGGCCAGGACGGCCGCCAGGTTGCCCATCGTGCCACTGGCGACGAACAGGCCCGCCTCCTTGCCCACCCGCGCCGCGGCCAGCGCTTCCAGTTCGTTGACGGTCGGGTCTTCGCCATACACGTCGTCGCCGACGGGCGCGGCGGCCATCGCCGCGCGCATGGCCGGCGTGGGCCAGCTGACGGTATCCGACCGGAAGTCAATCCTGTCCATACCCTTAGTTTACGTCAAGCTGTGCAAGTTGCATAGACCTCTGAGGTTTGCGGCAAACCTCAGAGGTCTGGTAGGCTACACTCCCCACGCCTCGCCAAATGCCACCCCCGGTTGGACAAACAGATCGGCCGGCGCGGCCTCCGGCACGAGCAGCCGCAGCGCCCCCGGCCGCAACTCGCACGTCAGCGGCGTATACCCCGCCCACTCCCCATCCGTCTGGCAGGGCATCT
>NZ_JAYRVJ010000206.1:0-2188 GCF_041918635.1 Promineifilum sp. (SeqCode) | reverse complement strand
TTGCCCACCCGCGCCGCGGCCAGCGCTTCCAGTTCGTTGACGGTCGGGTCTTCGCCATACACGTCGTCGCCGACGGGCGCGGCGGCCATCGCCGCGCGCATGGCCGGCGTGGGCCAGCTAACGGTATCCGACCGGAAGTCAATCCTGTCCATACCCCTTAGTTTACGTCAAGCTGCCCAAGTTGCACAGCCACACGTCCAGACCTGACAGGTGGGCGGCCAGTATGACTCCACCAACAATGAAACTTATGGCCGCCCACCTGTCAGGTCTTTCGTTTGTGCCGGCTGGCGGTAGCGTACCAGGAGAAGCGGCCGGAGAGGGAGGCGGCGGATCTCACGGCGCTGGTGATTCGGGCGCTAGGGATGATCGTTGGGAAGACAGTGAGAGAGGCGATCGAAGGTAATGACGTTTACGGCGTTTACAGCGTTTACGGCGTTTCTAACAAGACCCATTTCATCGCAACGAAGCTAATCACCGGCGCAGCGCAGACGTTGGTTGAAGCACATGAGCTAGACATCCGTCTTGAACAGGTTAACTCACATCGAATCGGTCGTATCTTGAAGAAGATGCGTTTAGCTCCAGTCAAGCATGCTGTTGGTGGTAAGCGTGGCTGGAACGTTTCATTAGAGGAGGTAGTACGTTGGGCCAATAGCTATGGGCTAGATGCGAGTGAGATTACTGGAATAAGTTTGACGCCAACAGCGTTGTCGCCTCATAAAACAAACGCCGTAAGCGCCGTAAGCGCCGTAAACGCCGTAAACATAAACACGGCCAATGTCGCGCCCTCGCTCCCCCTCAACCCCTGGCACGGTGCGATACGAACGCGCCACCCCTTGTAGCGCGGGATGGTATCCCGCCTCTGGGAGGTGAAAAGGCGGATTGCCAGCCCGCCCTACAATTACGGCAGCCACGCCTCGCCCAAGGCCACCCCCGGTTGGACAAACAGATCGGCCGGCGCGGCCTCCGGCACGAGCAGCCGCAGCGCCCCCGGCCGCAACTCGCACGTCAGCGGCGTATACCCCGCCCACTCCCCATCCGTCTGGCAGGGCATCTTCGGCCGCGTCTCGATGACCACGCGGCTACCGGACAGCTTCATCACGCCTGGATCCCACTCCTGCAAATTGAACTGAACCCCGGTCAGGTAGCGCGCCATCAGACCGGCGCGCGGCGTCGCCAGCCGGCTCGACCACTCCCCGGCGCGGAACAGCCACACCTCGTACACCCCATCGTCGAACAGCGCCCCGCTGTTTAACTCGATCAGCCCCCCGGCGTAGAGGCGGCAATTGCTGATGACGATGAGCAGCAAATCGTCCTCGACCGTCTGGTCGTCCACCTGCACAACGGCGCTCATGGCCGGCAGGCGGGGCAGCGCGGCGAGGGCCTGAATGCTGTAGCCGACCGGGCCAAGCCGCTTCGACCACGTCGGCCGCGGCTCCAACTGCTGCACCAGATAGCCATCCGCCCCCACGCCCGTCCACAACAGGGCGTAGCCAGAGGCCGCGTCGCTCTCGACGTAGTTCAGGTCAACCCGCTGCACGCGGCCGGCCAGCAGCGCCTCCGACGCCTCGATGGGCGCGTCCGGGTCGAGTAGCTGGGGGCGGGGCAGCCGCAACTCGCGGGCCAGGGCGTTGGACGTGCCGATGGGTAGGGGGGCCAGGATGGTCTCGCTGCCGGCCAGCCCGTTGGCGATCTGGCCGAGCGTGCCGTCGCCGCCGGCGGCCAGGACGAGGCCGGCACCCTCGTCGGCCGCGCGGCGGGCCAGTTCCGTAGCGTGGCCGGGGGCCTGGGTCGGCCGCAGCGTCACGTCCCAGCCGCGCGCGCGCCAGAAGTCGGCCACCGGCCCGACCTTGGCGGCCATGTTCAACTGCCCGGCGCGGGGGTTAAAGATCAGCGTTGCCTTCATTGGCGGCTCGTCTCCCTCACGCGCATAATTGTAGTAAGAAGCCGGGCGTAACGCACTGTTAAGAAGAATCATCGGCAGATTACGCAGATTTCGCAGATTAAGAAGCTCACGCAAAGCGCGCCAAGAACGCCAACAAGATTTCTTCCTTTGCGCTCTTTGCTTCTTTGCGTCCTTTGCGTGAGCTCTTATCTGCGTAATCTGCGGATCATTCTTCTCAAAAGGAGAAACGTATGGACGAGGAAGAACGGGCCATCTGGGCCTTCCTGGATCGGCACTTGCGCAGCA
>NZ_JAYRVJ010000205.1:0-3431 GCF_041918635.1 Promineifilum sp. (SeqCode) | reverse complement strand
GTCGATCACATTTACAACGCCGATCTGTTCGCACAGGTGCGGGCGTTTAATGAGCGGGGATTCGCGGTGGAGGATTGGGGCGACCCGGCGGCGGCCGACTGGCTGCGCGCCCAGGGGGTCACTCACGTGTTCGTCGGGCAGCGCGGCGGCTACTTCGATCCGGCGGAGCTTAGCCGCAACCCGTCATTGGAGTTGGTCTATCGAGGTGGTGGGGCGTTCGTCTTCGCTCTGACTGCGGCTCCGTAGGGAGCTATGCCTCGATAGCGACGCCTGTCGCTTGGTCTATCCAAACTCCTGCTTTTTCTGCCGCATCAACACCGACTCCACGACGCCGATGGCCAGAAACAGGGTGATGAGCGAGCTGCCGCCGTAGCTGACGAAGGGCAGCGTCAGACCGGTGACGGGCAGCACGCGCACGTTCATGCCCACGTTGACGGCGGTCTGGAAGAAGAGGATGGCGGCGATGCCGGCGCAGATGAGCTTGCCAGCCGGATCGGGACTGAGGGCCGCCGCGCGCAGGATGCGCAGCAGGATCACCCCCATGAGACCCAGAACGACGGCCGAGCCCAGGAAAAGGCCCATCTCTTCTGTAATGACCGAGAAGATGAAGTCAGTGTGCTGGGCGCGCAGAAAGCCCAACTGGCTCTGCGTGCCCTGGAAGTACCCCTTGCCCCAAAAGCCGCCGGAGCCGATGCTGATCTCGGCCTGGTCGACGTTGAACACGTCGTCCTCGTTGGCCTCTTCAGGGTTCAGGAAGGTGGTGATACGGTCGCGCTGGTAGTCGGCCATCAGGGGGAAGATTGCCACCAGGCTGATGACGCCGATCAGCCCGAGCGCCATGAAGTGCGACAGCGGCAGCCCGGCCAGCCAGATCATGATGAACCAGATGAACATGAACAGAATGGTCATGCCCAGGTTAGGCTGAATGAAGATGAGGCCGACGGGGATGGCGAAGTAGGCCAGCGATACGAGCGTATTGGAGAAGCGGCCGATGACGTGTCGCCGGTTAGCCAGGAATTGGGCGAAGGTGATGGTGATGAAGATGCGGCCGAACTCCGATGGCTGAATCTGGAAGGACGGGGTGATCTGGATCCAGCGCCGGGCGTCGTTGTTCACCTGACCCATGACCACCACCGCCACCAGCAGCGCGACCAATAGCAGATAGATGTACCAGTGGCCGGAGGTCAGGACGCGGTAGTCGATGGCCGCCGTCGCCAACAGGATAGCGATGCCCAGCCCGGCCCAGATCATCTGCTGTTGGGGATAAGTCTGGAAGGCGGGCGCGCCGGTGATGGCGCTGCGGATCATCAGAATGCCATAAGCGGTCAGCAGCAGGACGGCCGCCAATAGCCACACGTCGAAATAGCGCCACACGGAGGTCTTCGCCAGCATACTCACCTATTCTAGCGCCGCCGTCGGCGCGGGCGAATCCTCTCATATAGGGGACATGAAACGGAACGCCACAATCGGTTGATAGCCGGCCTCACCACCACTATAATGGCGGGTCGCGCCGGATGCGTCTGGCGCGCCTGACCGGAGTTTTGTGACCGTTCGATGGAGATCAACTGCCGGAGGTCAACCGCTTATGGCCGAAATCACCATTCGTGGAGCGCGGCTCCACAACCTCAAGAACGTCTCTCTCTCGATGCCCAAGAATCAGTTCATCGTCTTCACCGGCCTCTCAGGCTCTGGCAAGTCAACCATGGCCTTCGACACGCTGCACAAGGAGGGCCAGCGCCAATACCTGGAATCGCTGGGCCTGGCGACCTTTGAGAGCCGCCCACCTCTGGACAGCATCACCGGCCTGTCGCCCACCATCAGCGTCGACCAGCGCAACAGCAACCGCTCGCCGCGCTCCACCGTAGGCACGGCCACCGAGGTCTACACCTACCTCCGCATACTATTCGCCCGCGCCGGCCACCGCCCCTGCCCGGTGTGCGGCGCGAACGTGCCGCCCCAGCACGAAGCGGACGAGGCGACGGACAACGAGTGGCCCACAGACGAGGACGATGATCTGGAGAGCTTCACGTCTTGCCCCACCTGCGGCGCGTCGCTGCCCGAGTGGGGCATGGCCTTCTTCTCCTTCAACAAGCCGGCCGGGGCGTGCCCGACCTGCACCGGGCTGGGGACGGTCTACACCCCCGACTTGCCGCGTATCCTGGACGAGGCCAAGAGTCTGGCCGAAGGCGGCGTGCTGGCCTGGGATTCGCGCATGGTCTCTTACCACGTCGGGATCTTGCGCGCCGCCGGCCAATACTATGGCTTTGACTTCGACCCGGCCGCGCCTATCGCCTCGTTGAGTCCAGCCCAGCGCGACCTGCTGCTCTATGGCGCGGAAAGCTCGGAGTTCCGCCGCCATTACCCGGAGAGCGCGCCGCCCGATACCGTCAGCAAGGGGCGCTTCGAGGGCGTGATCACCAACCTGCTGCGCCGCCACGCTGAACGGGTCACTACTCGCGCCGCCGACGGCGATGGCGACTACCTGGACAAGCTGGAACGCCTGCTGGTGCTGCAAGAGTGTCCCGAGTGTGGCGGTACGCGCCTGCGCCCGGAGGCCCGCGCCGTGCGCGTGGCCGGCCACCATATCGTCGAGCTTTCGCGCCTGCCACTGAGTGCGTTGGCGGAGTGGATCGCCACGCTGCAAACAGCCCTGCCCACCGAAGAATGGCTGATCGCCGAGCCGATTGTGGCTGACCTGCGGGAGCGGGTGCGCCGGCTGGTCGAGGTTGGGCTGGGCTACCTGACGCTGGAGCGAGCCACGCCCTCGCTCTCGGCCGGCGAGGCGCGGCGGCTGCGTCTGGCCGCCCTGCTCGGCTCCGGGCTGACGGGCGTGCTCTACGTCCTGGATGAACCGACCATCGGGCTGCATACGCGCGACAACCCGCGGCTCATCAAGATGCTGCGCGCCCTGCGCGATCTGGAAAACACGGTGCTGGTCATTGAGCACGACATGGAGTTTGTCGCCGCCGCCGACTGGATCGTGGACTTCGGCCCCGGCGCGGGGCGGCTCGGCGGGCAGATCGTGGCCGAAGGCCCGCCCGACGCCGTGGCCGGGACGCCCGCCTCGATCACCGGCCAATATCTCGCCGGGACGGCGCGCATTGCCGTCCCCACCGCCCGCCGCCCTGCCAGCGGCGAAGGGCTGACCATCCGCGGCGCGCGCGAACACAACCTGAAAGGCATCACCGCCTTCTTGCCGGCGCGCGCACTGACGGCCGTCACCGGCGTCTCCGGCTCGGGCAAGTCGTCGCTGATGTTCGACATCCTCGACCGGGCCGCCCGCCAGCGCTTCTACGGCGCGTCCACCCCGCCCGGCGCGCACGACGGCATCGACGGCTGGGAGCGTTTCGACAAGGTCATCACCATCGACCAGGCCCCCATCGGCCGCTCCACCCGCTCCAACGCCGCCACCTACACCGACGCCTTCACCC
>NZ_JAYRVJ010000204.1:0-10028 GCF_041918635.1 Promineifilum sp. (SeqCode) | reverse complement strand
GGCCAGCACCCGCTCCGGCCCAAAGCGGGCGGCGACGATCTCCTCGACGCCGATGCCGTTCTGGATGCTCAGCAGTTGCGCCGGTTCCGGGCAGAGGGCGACCAGTTCATCCACGGCCGCGGCCAGATCATACGCCTTCATGCCCAGGATGATGAGGTCGTAGCGGTCGTCCGGCGCGAAAGCGGCTGGCAAGTCGCCGGCGGCGCGGACGGGGGCGCGCTCGGTGCGCCCCTCCTGGCTGATCAGCAGACCGTTAGCGGCGATGGCGGCGGCAGCGGCGGGGCGCAAGACCAGCGTCACCCGGTGGCCGGCCAGGGCCAGCCGCCCGCCCAGGTAGCCGCCGACCGCCCCCGCCCCATAGACCAGAACGTCCATGTCAGATACGAAACCCGTTAGCCGGCCCCCAGCACGCCGCCGACCCACTCCGGCCGGCCGCGGGCGAACTCCTCGGCCGGCATGGCCCGCTTGCCGGCCAGTTGCACCTCTTCCAGCGCCAGCCCGCCCTCACCGGCCAGCGCCACGAGCGCGCCGCGCGCCCAGACGACCTGGCCCGGCGGCCCTGCCGGCAGCGGCCCGCCGAGCGGCCGGGCGCGCAAAATCTTGAGCGGCTGGCCGTTCCAGATGGTGAACGCGCCGGGCCACGGCGTCATGGCCCGCACCTGGCGGTCGAGCGCAGCGGCCTCTTGCCGCCAGTCGAGCTGACCCGCCTCCTTGGCGATTATCGGCGCGTAGGTGGAGCCGCCGTCGGGCTGGGGCGTTGGGGTCAGGCGGCCGCCCAGGATGTCATCCAAATGGCGGCGCAGCATGTCCGCGCCCAGGGCGGCCAGCCGGTCGTGGAGGGTGGCCGCCGTCTCGCGCGGGGCGATGGGCAGCGACGCCTGGATGTACATCGGCCCGGTGTCCAGCCCCTCATCCATCTGCATCAGTGTGACGCCGGTCGCCGCGTCACCGGCCAGCAGCGCGTGCTGGATGGGCGACGCGCCCCGCCAGCGCGGCAGCAGCGAGGCGTGGACGTTCAGGCTGCCATGCGGCGGTAGGTAGAGGACGTGAGGGCGCAGGATTTGGCCGAAGGCAGCGACGACGATGATGTCCGGCCGCCAGTCCCGCAGCGGCTCGGCCGCCTCTTCTTTGCGCAGCGAGCGGGGCTGATAGACCGGGATGCCGGCCGCCTCGGCCACCAACTTGACCGGCGACGGCCGGAGCTGGCCGCCGCGTCCGGCCGGTTTGTCGGGTTGGGTGACCACGCCTACAACCTGCTGTGTCTCCAGCAGCGTTTCCAGACAGGGCACGGCGAATGCCGGCGTGCCCATGAAGACGACTCTTGCCATGTGGGGCATTCTAGCATGGGCCTCGGCCGTTGACGAACGGCGCGATTATTATTATGATGCCAATTGCCCCGCAACTTTTTCCCGGCCAGGGGCGTAATGTTGATTAGCTTCCAGACAAAGGAGAGTCATTATGGATGTCAACAAGGCTTTTCGGTTTGTATTCGACGACAAGCAGTGGATCAGCAAGCTGCTCATCGGTGTGCTGATGTCGCTGCTGTCGGCCCTGATCCTGCCGGCCCTGATCCTCCAGGGGTACGCGGTGAAGGTCATTCGCCACGTCATGGCCGGCAACCGCGACGACCTGCCGGAGTGGTCTGACTACGGCAAGCTGCTGAAGGATGGCTTCTTTGTGACGGTGGCCGAGATCGTCTGGACGTTGCCCTTCATCATCCTGTTCGTCGTCGGCGGCGTCGCCACGGGCGGGCTGGGCAGCCTGGCCGACAACGGCAGCGACCTGGCCGCGGCCGGGGCGATGAGCGGTGGGCTGGCGCTGGCCTGCCTGGGGATTCTGTTCTTCGCCGCCCTGCTCTTCCTGATGCCGGCCATCCTGATTCAGTACGCCGTCACCGACGAGTTCGGCGCGACGTTCCGCTTCGGCGAGGTGTGGGCCATCATGCGCAACAACCTGGCCGACATCCTGTTGGTCTTCGTGGTGACGATTGTGGCGGTCATGGCGATTGGCGTCGTTGCCGCCGTGATAGGGATCGTCCCGTGCCTGGGCTGGCTGGCGGCTGTCGCTATCGGCTTTGCCATGAGCCCGTACATCACGTTCGTCACCAGCCACCTCTATGGGCAGATCGGCGCGAAGGAGTTCGGCGGCAAGGCCGGCTACGCGCCGGTGGCGTAAGAAGCAGAATCCACAGATTTCGCAGATTAACGCCCGCTGTCGGGAATACCGACAGCGGGCGTTTTTTGTAGCGCGGAACGCGGGTTACCAACCCGCGCTACAACAAGCGCTAGAACAGCCGCCCCTGCTGCGGCGGCCCTTCCTCCACGTCCATTCCCAACAGCGCCTTCAGGCGATTGGCCGTGCCCGGCGCGTGGCCGGCGTAGTCGTCGTTGAAGAAGGCGTAGACCTCGGTCGCGCCGGGGGCCGCGGCCTCGATCTGGCCGCGCCAGCCTTGCAGGTCGGCCGTTTTGTCGATCTGCTCGTGGGTCTTGGCCGCAAACTGGCCGTGGCGACCCAGGAAGCGCACGTAGAGATAATCGGCTGTCCGCCTGATCTCCTTGGGCAGATAGATGTAGTCGGCCGCGGCCCAGCAGACGCCGCGGGCGCGGAACATCTCGGCCGTCTCATCGCTCCACCAGGAGCGGTGGCGCACCTCGACGGCGAAGCGGAAGCCGGCCGGCAGCCGCTCCAGGAAACCGGCCAGGTTGTCGCGCTCGTCGGCGGTGAAGTCGGGCGGGAATTGCAGCAGGATTGGCCCCAACTGGTCGCCCAGCCGGCTCATCGTCTCGACAAAGACGGCCAGCACGTCATCGGCCACGGCCGCCAGCCGCAGGTCGTGGGTGATCTCGCGCGGCGCTTTGGGGCAGAAGCGGAAGCCGTCGGGGGTCTGGGCGCGCCAGCGCTCGACCGTCTCCGGGCGGGGCGTGCCGTAGAAGGTGGAGTCCATCTCCAGGGCGTTGAAACGCTCGGCGTAATAGGGCAGTTGCCCCGCCTTGGGCAGCTTGTCGGGGTAAAACGAGCCTTGCCACTGGCGGTAGCCGAAGCCCATGGTGCCGATGTACCAGATTGCCATACGTTCCTGAGTGGTTCGTAGTCAGGCGATTCATCGCCGTTCTTCCCCAATGGTGGGGCGATTTGCCCAATCGCCCTACAAGTAAGAACGGCGATGAATCGCCTGAGTACGAGCTAAGCGCGGCGATGAATCGCCTGACTACGAACGAATAACCGTCAGTCGCCGGCTGGGGCAAGTGTGGCCGGCTGTTCGACCAGGGCCGGCCGCGACAGGGCCGCCGCGCCCAGCAGCACGGCCGCGATCCACAGCAGGTCGGCCAGCAGCAAATGCACCAGTTGCATCCATACCGGGGCCAGCAGAATGACGTTGATGAAGCCGGCGATGAGCTGGACGACGACCAGGGTGACGATGAACCGCGCGAAGCGGCGCGTCTCGGCGCTCGGGCGCTCGGCGGCGATGGCCCGGCCGGCCAGCGCCATGTAGATGCCGGTCAGGACGGCCAGGATGGGGTGGTAGATGCGCAGGCGCACCAGGAAGTGGGCCGTCGGCATGAAGTCCTGGGTGATGCCCTCGGTCAGGTTGCCGGCCGGGAAGAGGGTGTCGCCGAGGGCGGTGATCGCGCCGCTGACGCCCAGCAGCACCATCAGCGCCAGACTGCCGAATACCAACCAGCCGACCTTGCCCTGCCCGCGCAGCCGGAAGGGTTGACCGCCGCCGGCCCACCACGCGGTCAGGGTCACCGCGCCCAGCAGCAGGAAGGTGTTGATGAGGTGCAGTCCCATGGAGATGGCCCGACCGACCGAGGCGTTGTAGGCCACCCACTCGAACAGCACCAGCCCCGCGCCGAGCAGGCTTTCGGTGACGATGAAGAACAGCGACCAGGCGGCCCCGCGGCGAACGATATGTCGCTTCGGGTAGAGGCGAAAGGCCCAGATGAACAGGGCCAGCACGAACAGGCCGGACAGGGCGCTAGAGACGCGGTGGGCGAATTCGATCATTGTCTCGGTGCGCACACCGCGCGGCACAACTACGCCATTGCACAGCGGCCAATGGCTGCCGCAGCCGGCTCCGGAGCCGGTGGCGCGGACGAACGCGCCCCACAGGATGACGAGAATGAGAAAGGCCAGGGTGAACCAGGCGAAGCGGGTGAAGTTTTGTTTGCTGCGGAGAAGCGTGCTCATGGCTAGATTATAGTCTCAATCGAATGGGGGCCAAAGAAGCAGACCTGACAGGTGGGCGGCCAGCAGCACTTTAGCGGGAATGCAAACTCGTTGGCCGCCCACCTGTCAGGTCTCGTCTTGGTCGGCCAGGTAGTTGCCAATGGGATCGTCCTCGTCCTTGTCCACCAGGCTGCGGCGCGTCTTGCCGCCGGTTTGCGGGTCGTCCACCAGCCCCATCTCGTACAGATGCTCCATCAGCCGGGCAGCGCGAGGGTAGCCCAGGCGCAGGCGGCGCTGCAGGAAGGAGACGGACAGGTTGTCGTGCTTCTTCGCCAACTCGACGGCCGCTTCCAGCAGGCTATCCGTCTCATCCAGCAGGGCATAGCGGGCAATGAGCGGCTCCCAGGGGGGCGGCGCGGCGACGTGGTCGGGCACGGCTGCCTGCCAGTGCTCGACGACGCGCTCGATCTCGCTGTCGTTCACGAAGACACCCTGCACGCGCGCCGGCGCGCCGGCGTCGGGGGCCTGGTAGAGCATGTCGCCCCGGCCAAGCAGGTTCTCCGCGCCGACCGTGTCCAGGATGACGCGCGAGTCAATGCCCGAGGCCACGGCGAAGGAGAGTCGGGCGGGGAAGTTGGCCTTGATCAGGCCGGTGATCACGTCGGTAGATGGCCGCTGCGTGGCGACGACGAGGTGGATGCCCGTGGCCCGCGCCATCTGGGCCAGCCGGCACAGGTTGCGCTCTACGTCGCCGGGGTACATGTGCATCAGGTCGGCCAGCTCGTCGATGAAGACGGCGATGTAGGGCAGGCGCGGGCGCTCCTTGCTGCCGCGGCCGACCTGGCGGTTGTAGCCGCCGATGTTGCGCACGCCGACGACCTCGAACAGTTCGTAGCGCCGATCCATCTCCGACGTCAGCCAGCGCAAGACGCCCACCGCCCGGTCGGCGTCCACCTCGACCTTGCCGATGAGGTGGGGCAGGCCGTTGAAGCGCACCAGTTCGACCTTCTTGGGGTCAATCATGATCAGTTGGAGCTGTTGCGGCGTGTTGTTGAAGACGAGGCAGGTGATGAAGGCATTGATGCAGACCGACTTGCCGGAGCCGGTCGTGCCGGCGATGAGCAGGTGCGGCAGCTTGGCCAGGTCGGTCGCCACGGTCGCCCCGGCCACGTCGCGGCCCAGGGCTACGCCCAGCGACGAATTGAGCCGGGCGAAGGCGGATGATTCTAGAATGGGGCGCAGCCGGACAATGCTGGTCTCGCTGTTGGGAACCTCGATGCCGACGACGCTGCGGCCGGGCACGGGGGCCTCGATGCGCAGCCGCGACACGGCCAGGGCCAGCGTCAGGTCGCGTTGCAGCGCGGCGATCTGGCCCACGCGCACCTTGGCCTGTTTCAGTTCGCCGTCCGGCCCGGGCCGCTCCACGTAGCCCGGCTCCACGCCGAACTGGGTGACGGCCGGGCCGCGCCGCACCTCGACGACACGCGCCGGCAGGCCGAAGTCGAGCAGCGTCTCTTCGATGCGGCGGCTCTTCCATTCGATGTCGTCGGCAGCCTGTGCCGCCGCCGCGCCGCGCTCCAGCACACTGAGGGGCGGCAGGCGAGGGTCGCGGCGGCCGGCGCGCGCCTCGTGCTCCGCGTCGGCCATCTCTTGCGGCAGTGTCGCGGCTGGGGCAGCGGGCGCGGGCGGCTGGACGCGCGCGGCGGCGTCGCCGTGACCGACGACATCCACGCGATCGGGGTCGATGCGGTCGGCCCAGGCCGCCAGCCGGGTCGAGGCTGTCTCCAGCCAGCCGAGCGCGTCTTCGGCTGTGCGCCCGGCCAGCAGCATAGCCGCCCAGGCCAGCAGGGCCAGGTAAATGAGCACGGCCAGGAAGCCGCCCAGGAAATCGACC
The DNA here is from genome assembly GCF_041918635.1 of Promineifilum sp. (SeqCode). NCBI lineage: Bacteria > Bacillati > Chloroflexota > Ardenticatenia > Promineifilales (SeqCode) > Promineifilaceae (SeqCode) > Promineifilum (SeqCode) > Promineifilum sp. (SeqCode). Next base: position 3,964 of record NZ_JAYRVJ010000204.1, on the reverse strand, counting down.
AGCGGCTCGGAGAGGGCCCAACCGATAAGGCCGCCGCCGCGCCCGGCGAAGGCGTCGTTGAGGGAGTAGCCGCCGGACAGGTGGCCGAGGGCCATGAAGACCACGACGAGAAGTTCCAGGCCGGCGATCTGAGAGGAGCGCAGGCGAATGGGGCGAACGACGCGGCCGACCGCCAGATAGAGACCCACGCCGGCCAGGGTCAGGGAGACGGCGTAGGCGCCCCAGCCGAACAACTGGCGCAACAGCCGCGTCCACCAGGCCAACCAGCCGGTCTGGGTCAGGCCGGCCAGCGCCAGCAGGGTGATCGCCGCCAGTAGGAAGAGAAGCAGGCCGGCGACCTCGCGGCGGCGGACGACGACCTCATCGACCAGCCGTTCATCCCACGATTGGGGGGCGTTGCTCTCCGGCGGCTCGCCAGCGCCCTTCTTGGCAGGCTTGCCGGACGAGGAACCCGAACGGGCCATGGGCGGCTTCCGGCTACGGCTGCGCGGGGGCGGGGGCCATGCCGCCGGCCACGCCGCGCAACGACAGGGCCAGGCGCTTGTGGCGGCCGTCGACGCTGAGGACGCGCGCCGTGACCTCCTCGCCCGTATGCACCACGTCACGCGGGTGCATGAACAAGCCCTCGGCCAACTCAGAGATGTGGATCAGGCCCTCCAGTTCCTCTTCCAATACGACAAACGCGCCATAGGTCGTAATGTTACCGACCACGCCCCGCACCAGTTGGCCGGGCTTGTAGCGCTCCTCGACGTTCAGCCACGGGTCGGAGCGCAGGCGCTTCATGCTCAGGGCGACGCGCTCCGCGCCCTGGTCGACGCTGAGCACCTTGACGCGCACCGACTGGCCGGGCGTCAGCACCAGGCTGGGGTGCACGACGCGGCTCCAGGAGATTTCGGAGATGTGGATCAACCCCTCGACGCCGCCCAGATCGACGAACGCGCCGAAGTCGGTCAGGTTGGTCACCACGCCGTCGCGCTCTTCGCCGGGCCGCACGATGTGGAGCAGCACCTCGCGCTGCTCGGCGGCCACCAGCGTGGCCCGCTCCGACAGGATGAGCCGGCTGTTGGCCTTGTTGACCTCGATGATCTTGAGCGTCAGGACGCGGTCGCGCCAGCCGGCGAGGGCCTGCAAGCGCTCGCGCGGGACGTGGAATTGGGGAAAGTCGATGAGTTGAGAGGCGGGCACAAAACCCTGGATGTTGTTCCAGGCGACGAGAAGGCCGCCCTTGTTGAAGCCGATGACTTTAAGTTGGAGCATGCGGTCGGCGGCCATGTACAGTTGGGCCGTTTCCCAGGGGTCGGCCGGCGCGGGCGCAGCCACCTCGTCGGGGGCAAGCGCTTCGACCGGCAGCGGTTCCGCGAGTTCCAAGGGGAGGGCGCCGGCCGCGGCTGTCCCGTTGCCCAGATCGTCGGCGGCCAGCGACTCTTCCAAGCGGAACAGGGCTGTCCAATAGGAATCGTCGGCCGAAGAATTGACGTGCGTGCGCCTGGTCTGCTCCTGACTCATGGTCCTCAACCGTTACGCCACGAAAGAATTAGGGCGGGCGCCGGTACACGATGCGTCCACATAACCCCCGACGGGCAACGACACGACCTGCTAATCGATGTGGACCAATAAACGGTACAGCTAAACGCTTCGCTCTACGGGCAGTATGAGAAGAATTATAGAGGCTGTGGGGCGCATGTCAACGATGGCGTAGGGCGATTTGCCAAATCGTCCAACGTTGCGCGATTTGCCAAATCGCGTTACATCTGGGGTATGAAGTCTCATCCCTCCTCCACCGTTGCCACCCTGCCCGCTGTCCTGGCCGACGTGACCGCGATCCTAGCCCTGTTCTTACTATTCCCGTCCCTGTCGGCGCGGCTGGCGGCGCCGAGCGGGACGAACGCGCTGCTGCTGAGCGCCGGCTTTGTCCTGTTCTGTGTCGGCGTCTACTGGCTGCGGCGGCTGACGCCGGCGGCCGGCGCGGGCGGCGAGTGGGGGACGCGCGGCGCGCGGGCGGCGCTGGCCGTCTTCTTCGCCCTGACGATAAGCCTGGCCCTGGCCTGGCAGTTGGGCTTCTTCCAATCAGGCCTGCAAGTGGATACGCGCGAGTTGGGCGAAGGGGGGTCGGCGGCGTACTTCGTCTACGCGCCGGGCGCGTGGCTGGGCTTCTCGCTGCTTTACGTGCTGGCGTTGGCGTTCGAGGTGCGGTCGAGGGCCGCGTTGAGCGGCGGCCGGCGGCTGGTCGTCGCCGCGCTCGGCTTGCTGGCGGCCAACGGCATGTTGCTGCTGTTGAGCGCGCAGGCGCGGGCAGTAATGGGGAGCGGCGGGGTGTGGCTGTTGCCCGTCTATCTGGGGCTGCTGCTGCTGTTCTTGCCGCCGCGCCTGGAGCATCTGGCGCGGGAGCTGCCCTTCCCGTCGCCGGCGGCGTATGCGTCGCTGGGGCTGTTCCTGGTGGTCATCGGGGCGTACACCATCGCCGTCATCACGGCTTAAGAAGCATCCACAGATTTCACGGATTACGAGATTTTTAGGAAGGCTTACGCCAAGAACGCCAAGACTTGTTCTTTCTTTGCATTCTTAGCGTTCTTTGCGCTCTTGGCGTGAGCCTCTTAATCTGTGGATTCTCCGTAAGGCTGGCGGGCGGGCCAGGTCGGCGCGGTGGGTGTAGGCCAGGAGGGCCAGCTGGCCGGCGGCGACGGCGATGAGGAGCGGGTCAGGCCGGAAGAAAACGAGGTAGGCCAGGGTGGTCAGCAGGGTCAGGATGACTACCCAGCCGGAGGTGGTCAGCCAGATGAACCAGAAGCCGACGCCCAGCAGGACGACCTGCGGCATCGGCCACAAGCTCAGGCCGATCCAGACGCCGAGGGCGGTCGCCAGCGCCTTGCCGCCCCGGCCGCCGAGGAAGGGGGAGAAAGCATGGCCGAGCGGTGGGGCCAGGGCGATGAGCAGCATGGGCCAGCCCCGCCAGCCGAGGTTCTGGTAGGCCAGGCCGACGGGCACGGCAGCCTTGGACACGTCGAGGGCCAGGGCCAGAACAAACCACGCTCCACCGCCGGCGCGCAGTACGTTGGTCGCGCCGGGGTTGCGGTCACCCACCTCGCGGATGTCGCGCCGGGCGGCGGCGCGGCCGACCCAGACGGAGAAGGGCAGCGCGCCGAGCAGGAAGGCCAGCCCGGCCCACAGAAGCTGGAGGGGCAGCGGGGACATTAACGCTCCTCGACCATCTTGAGCAGGCGCGCCTGTACTTCGTGCACTTCCAGCCCGGCGTGGCGGCCGGTTCCCTCGAAGAGCGTCTCGCCCGTCCGGCGCGCCGTCAGCCGGATGCGCACTGTCGCCGACATCGTCTCGGCCACGCGCTTGCCCATCTCGACCCGGTCCGGCCCCTTTAGCAGGCCGAAGGAAGCGCCCTCGCCCTGGGTGACGACCATCTCCAGGCGGTGCTCCTTGTCGCCGACGACCCAATCGATGGTGCGGTCGGTGACGCGCAGATGCTCCTGCTTCGCGCCGGTGTAGGTGGCAAAGCGGTAGAGTCGCCCGTTGTGCCACAGGCCGATGATGAAGCCAGGAAAGGCGGTGGGGCCCCAGGGGATGATAGCGACGGAGGCGGTCAGGCAAACGCCCGGCTGCTCGAAGTGGTTGGACTGGAACCAGATCCACGCCTCCGGGAAGGAGCGGCCCCAATCTTTCTCGGTGTAGCCGCGACCGCCGCTGAAGTCGATCTCCTGCCCGCCGAGGGTCAGCGCGCCATGGATGGTGTGATCGAGGCTGAGGACGCCGTGGTAGCACTCCATGAAGGGAACCCAGGCGTACCAGCCCATGATGCCCGGCGCGGCCCAGGTGACGGGCCAGGGGGTCAGACCGCCGAAGCGCAGTGTGCCCGCGACCGATAGCCCTGCCGTCAGGTGCGACCCACCTTCTGAGGTGGATTGCACCTCATGATGATCGATGACCAGGGTCATGGCGTTGTGGGTGAAGCGGT
>NZ_JAYRVJ010000203.1:0-3967 GCF_041918635.1 Promineifilum sp. (SeqCode) | reverse complement strand
GCCATGAGCCTGACGGGCGAGTGGCTCCAGGTGCGCGTGCCGGGGCGCGGGCGGGGCTGGGTGTCGTCGGCCTACGTGGAACTGTTGGGCGACCCCAGCGCCATCGCCGCGGCCACGGCCGCTGCCGTGACGGCCACCCCGGCCGCCGACTCCCGGCCGCCGGCCACGGGCGGCCAGCGAGAGGCCCGCCCCTCCATCACGCCCAGCCCGACAACGACGCCCACGCCCGCCGGCCGGCCGACGGGCGGCGCGCTCTGGCCCACGCAGTGGCCCACGCCCGCCCCGCCCGAACTGACGCAGACGCCGCCCGCTCCCTCCGGCCCCACCCAGACGCCCGTCTGGCCGCCCACCCCGCCGCCGACGCTCCTGCCCCCGCCTACGGCGATAAGATAGGGGCTAGGGACTAGGGAAGAGCGCCCTCCCCTAAGCCCTAGTCCCCACCCTCTATCTCCTAACCCCTGTTCAAGAAATGAGGGTCTAGGCCAGAACGTTCTTCCCTAGCCCCTAGCCCCTAGTCCCTATTTCGTGGCGCTATTTGGGGCAGAAGCCTGCTATACTGTAGGCAGGTCGCATCGCCGGGGTGTTATCAGGGGTCTCGGCGCGGCGGCCGTTCCAGGGTGTGGGCCCGCCGCGGGCCATCAGTCACCAAGCAGCCTCGTGTAGCTATCCACGAGGCCGACCTCTCCAGAGTCTCACGCAAAGCACGCAAAGTGCGCCAAGAACGCAAAGTGTTATTCTTCTTGGCGCTCTTGGCGTCCTTTGCGTTCTTGGCGTGAGCTTCTTACTCCTCGATCACGAGTTCGTCACTGGACGACCGCCCCCACGCCTCCATCTCATACATCGCCCACGCCTCGGCCGGCAGGGCGGTGAAGGCGCCGGTGTGGGTGGCGCGGGCGGTGTACTCAAAGGTGTGGGTTCCGATCGGCAATTCGCTGATGAAGAACGTCACCCGCCCCTCGCGAATCTCCTTGTAGTTATAGCCGTAGCTGCGCCACGTTTCCTCTGGCGGCCAATACTCATACGGGCCGCGGACGGCGTCGTGGCTGGTGGCGTTCAGCCGCTCGTTTAGCGGCTCCAGCCCGCCCGGCACGCGATCTTCCACCAGCATGTAGAACTCATCGCGCGGAACCTTGACCGTCAGCCGCACCAGCACCAGTTCGCCGGCGCGGGCGCTCGCCAACGCCGTCTTGCCGTCGGGCGACAGGTAGCGGCGGTCGACCACGATGGGGCCGTCGGCCTCGATGGCATCGCGGGCGGCGGCGTAGCGCGCGTTCAGGGTGTAGTAGAGCCGGCCGCCGGCCGTCGTCGTGACCTCCAGCGCGTTCTCGCCCGCCGCCAGCCGGTTGACGGGCACGGCGAGGGTGTCGCGCAGTTCGCCCGCGGCCAGTTCGCCCGCGGCCAGCGGCGCGCCGTTGAGCACCACGGCGTAGGGGGCGGGCGTTTCCGTTACCCCCGTCGCCAGCAGGTGATCGGTCAGCCCCAGAATGGCGTAGGCCGTCTCGTTCGTCGTGCCCCAGCCGTCGCCGCGCCGGGCGTCCATCAGGTAGCGCACGATCTGCGGCTCCAACTCGCTGCCCGGCCGCAGCCGGACGAAGGCCGACAGAGCCAGCGCCGTGGAGCGCAGGGCGGAGGACATATCCTTGCGGGCGTAGTAGCCGTCGCCGCCGGTAATGCCCCAGTGGGCGCGGCCGTCTTCGACGATGGCCGTCGCCTCCAGTTGATCCATGATCTCACCCGCGGTCCCGGCCTCGCCGGCGGCGTCCAGCGCCAGGGCCAGCGCGGCCAGGCTGAAGGCGTCGAGCGCCTCGTCCCCCTCCAGGCCGCCGGCTTCATCCAGCAGGGCCAGGGCGGCCGGGCCGTCGGGCTGGCCGGCGACGGCCAGCGCGTAGAGCATGTAGGCGCGGGTGCGCGGGTTGGCTTCGGCCAGGTGCTCGCGCAAGTAGACCGCGCCGCGCTCAATGACGCCGGGATCGATCTCGTGTCCCGCCTCGGCCATTGTGCTGAGGCCGAAGACGACCCAGGCGGTCTGGTAGTCGTGGCTATCGTCGTCGAACCACCAGCCCCAGCCGCCGTCGTCGTGCTGGAAGCCGTAGAGGCGCTGGGCGCTGACGTTGACCAGTTCGTCCAGATTCACGTTCGCCGGCGGTGGGAAGCCCAACGTGTTAAAGGCGCGGCTGACGACGGCGTTGGGCAGGGCGCGGCTCATCGTCTGCTCCACGCAGCCGTAGGGGAAGCCGGTCAGGAACTCCAGGCCGTTGAGCAGTGTGCCGGCCGCCGAGCGGCTGATCTCCAGCGTGACGACGCTCTGCGGCAGGAAGTCGGCCGGCGCGTCGAAGGCGATCGCGCCCGAGCCGACCAGATCGCCGCTGGCGTAGGCGACGATGGGCACGGCCAGCGGCCGGGCAGCCAGCGGCAGCTCGATGGCGTCGCCCGTCGCGCCGTCGGGGAAGGTCGCCGTCACCAGCGCCCGCGTCTCGCCCGCGGCGGCCACGACCACCGGCCAGCCGATCACCCGCGTCTGGCCCGGCTCCAACGCCACCGTCTGCTCCGGCTCAGCGATGGACAGCAGCCCCGCCGCGTCGGAGAGCGACACCGTCAGTTCGGCCGGCTCCGCACCGTAGTTGTGGACGACGGCCGATAGGGCCAGCTCGTCGCCCACGGTCAGGCCGCGCGGCAGGATGGGGCGCACGATCACGTCCTGGTGGGTGGTGAATTTGTGGATGGCCTCGCCCACGCTCGTGTCGGCCGCGGTGACGGCGCGCGCCGTCAGCCGCCACGTCGTCAGGCTGTCGGCCAGGGCGATGGTCACGGTCGCCTCGCCGTTGGCGTCGGTGAGCAGGGCCGGGAACCAGGCCGCCGTGTCGGGGAAGTCGCTGCGCGGGTTGCCCAGACCGTCGCCGCCGCCGCCACCCAGGCCACCCCCGTACAGGTCGCGGCCGGGGGCCAGCGCGTTGCGGGTGCGCACGCGGTTGGGGCGCTCGTGGTAGAAGGCGTCGTAGAGCGGCCGGGTGTTGTCGTCGGCCAGCAGGAAGATGGCTTCGTCCACCATCGCCAGGGCCACCTGGGCGATGACGGGCTGGCCGGCGGCGTCGGTCACGCGCACCGTGACCGTCGCCTCGTCGCGCGGGGCGTAGACATCCCGGTCGGTGGCGATGGTCACGGTCAGCGTCCGGTCGGTGACGGGCACGGACAGGTTGACCGAGGCCGTCACCAGTTGGGCGTCGCGCTGGCTCGCGGAGGCGTAGTTATACCAGCCCTCCTCGCTTTTCTCGGTCGGCGGGTGGACGACCAGCGGCTCCCAGGCGTTGACCGTCACGTGAATGTTGGGCGCGTCCTCTGGCAGGATGGGCACTTCAACGACGGTCAGCGGCGGCGTCAGCATGACCGGCATCTCGCGCCGGACGACGGCCCGCTCGAACGTCAGCAGGGCCGGCCCGCCGAAGGGGGAGGCGATCGCCAGCCGGGCCACATCGCCGGGGGCGTACTGCTCCCGGTCGGCGCTGATGGTGATGCCCATCTGGTCGCCGCTGTACCACCAGCCGGCCGACTCGTCTTCGCCCAGGGCATAGACGTAGGTATCGGCGATGAGCGTGCGGCCCGCGTCGTCGCGCCCCAGTAGCCGGAACTGGTAATAGCCGGGGCCGGGCAGGGTGTAATCGCGCTGGACAGTCCCGTCTGGGCCGGTGATCCACTCCTCGGGCGCCTCAACCTCGACGTATTTGCCCTGGCTGCCCGACCAATGGCGCAGATAGGCGCGCAGGGCGCGCCCGTCGACCGGTGTAGGTTCGCCAACGGTCGTCGTCACGCGCGCCGTCACCGGGAAGGACTGTCCGGGATCCACAAAATAGCTCTCCGTCTGCAACTCGACCAGCTCGGCCGCGCGGTGGGCGGTGACGGCGGCCGAGCCGCTGACGGTCAGATTGCTGCCGTCGTTGACCGTGGCCTCGACGGCGAAGCGCCGCGTCTG